>NZ_JBSSLX010000087.1:0-21906 GCF_053890995.1 Micromonospora sp. I033
CCGGCTCCGGCTGGTCGCGGTGCTGGGCAGCGTGCTGATCGTCGCCCTGGCCGCGGTCGGGCTGGCCGTGGTCCGCCCCGGCCCGGTGGCCGGATGGCTGGGCGGCGAGGACAGCCCGACCGCGGCCGCGCGGTCGCCCGAGCCGGCCCCGTCCGAGGTGCTGGCCGGCGCGGACGGCAACGCGCCGCTACCCACCCCGGAGGGGGTGCGCACCGCGCTCGAACCCCTGGTCCGCGCCGCCGCGCTCGGCGACCGGGTGAACGTGTCGGTGGCCGACGTGACCACCGGCCAGGCGCTCTACGGCCGTGGCCAGGACGCCCCGACCGTCCCCGCCTCGGTGACCAAGCTGGCCACCGGGGTCGCCGTGCTGGCCGCCCGCGGCCCGGCGTACCGGATCCCCACCCGGGCGGTGGCCGGCGCGGCCCCCGGCGAGGTGGTCCTGGTCGGCGGCGGCGACCCGACCCTCGCGGTCGACAAGAACGGCTTCTACCCCGGCGCGGCCCGGCTGGACGACCTCGCCGCCCAGGTGCGCAAGGCGCTCGGCGGCACCGCGCCGACCAAGGTGACCGTCGACTCGTCCCTGTTCAGCGGCCCGGTGTACGAGCCGGGCTGGGACGACGACATCCCCACCGGCGGGTTCGGTGCGGCGATCACCGCGCTGATGACCGACGGCGCGCGGCGGGACCCGGCGGAGGCCCGCCGGACCGAGGAGGCCATGAACCACGCCGCCGAACGGGTGCCCGAGCCGGACCTGACCGCCGGCCGGCAGTTCGCCAGGCTCCTCGGGCTCTCCGGGAGCGGCGCCGCGGTGAAGCGGGGCACCGCGCCCGCCGACTCCGGCGCGTCCGCCTCCGGGACGCCCGCCCCGGGCGCCGAGCTGGGCAAGGTCCAGTCGCTGCCGATGGTCCGCCTGGTCGACATCATGATCAGCGACAGCGACAACGTGATCGCCGAGGCGATGGCCCGCCAGGTGGCGCTCGCCAAGGGCAAGCCCGGCTCCTTCGCCGGCGGCGCGGCCGCCACCGACCAGGTGCTCGGCGAGCTGGGGCTGCCGGCCGACGAGATCAGCCTGGCCGACGGCAGCGGGCTGTCCCGCACCAACCGGATCAGCCCGTCGCTGCTCACCGACCTGATCACGCTCGCCGGCAACGGCAGTCACCCGGAGCTGGCCGCGATCTTCGGCGGCCTGCCGGTGGGCGGCTGGTCCGGCACCCTGGACGAGCGCTACCAGGCGGCGGTGACGAAGGCCGGTGCGGGTGTGGTCCGGGCGAAGACCGGGACGCTGTCCGGGGTGAACGCCATCGCCGGGCTGGTCACCACGGCCGACGGCCGGCTGCTCACCTTCGCCGTCCTCACCGACCGCACGCCGGACTCCCTCGACGAGACCCGGCAGGCCCTCGACCGGATCACCTCCGCGCTGGCCGGCTGCGGCTGCCGCTGACCCTCCCGCCCGGGTGCGACCGGCGTCGATCGGCCGGCGCGAGCCCGGGTGGGGGTGTCGCGGCGCGGGTACGGTGGGTTCATGGCGCAGTTCGTGGACTGGGATCTGGCCGCCGCGACCGCGGGGGCGCTGGGCAAGTCGGGCCCCCGGGTGTCGTACGCCGAGGCCACCGACGTCGTGGGCGACCTGCGCCGGCTGACCGAGGAGGCCGCCGGTCACGTCGCCGAATACACCGGCCTGCGCCCCCAGGTCACCCACCCGCCGGTCCGCGTGGTCGACCGCCGGGACTGGGCGGCCGCCAACATCGCCGGGCTGCGCGAGGTCATCACCCCGCTGGTGGACCGGCTCTCCGGCGACAAGCGCCCCGGACCGCTCACCGAGGCGATCGGCTCCCGGCTCACCGGGGTGCAGGCCGGCACCGTGCTGGCCTACCTCTCCGGCCGGGTGCTGGGCCAGTACGAGGTCTTCGCCGGTGATCCCGGCCAGCTCCTGCTGATCGCCCCGAACATCGTCGAGGTGGAGCGGAAGCTGGGGGCCGACCCCCGGGACTTCCGGCTCTGGGTCTGCCTGCACGAGGTGACCCACCGGACCCAGTTCACCGCCGTGCCGTGGATGCGGGCGTACTTCCTCAGCGAGGTGCAGGCGTTCGTCGACGCGTCGCAGGGCGGCGAGCACGTGCTGGAGCGGCTGCGCCGCGGCGTGGCCACGCTCTCCGACGCGATCAAGGACCCGGACAGCCGGGCCAGCGTGCTGGACATCGTGCAGACCCCGGCGCAGCGGGCCGTGCTGGACCGGCTCACCGCGCTGATGACCCTGCTGGAGGGGCACGCCGAGTTCGTCATGGACGGCGTCGGCCCGCAGGTCATCCCCAGCGTCGAGTCGATCCGGGCGGCGTTCAACCGGCGCCGCGAGTCCGGCAACCCGCTGGAGAAGGCGATCCGCCGGCTGCTCGGCATCGAGGTCAAGATGCGCCAGTACGCCGAGGGCCGCAAGTTCGTGCACGGCGTGGTGGACCGGGTCGGCATGGCCGGCTTCAACAAGATCTTCTCCTCGCCGCTCACCCTGCCCCGGCTTGACGAGCTGGGCGACCCGGACGCCTGGGTGGCCCGGGTGCACGGCGGCCCGGCGAGCGTGCCCCCGACCGCCGGCTGAGCTGTGACCCCGTGAGCGCGAGGAGTGAGCCGGGTCTGCGAGCCCCGCGGTCGCGAACACGGACCGGCACGCTCGCGCCGCCGGTCGCGGCCGTCCGGCTCGCCGTACGCCGGGCGTTGACCGGGCTGCCCGGGGCCGGGCCGGTGCTGGTGGCCTGCTCCGGCGGCGCCGACTCGCTCGCCCTGGCCGCCGCCACCGCCTTCGTGGCACCCCGCCTCGACCGCCGGGCCGGCCTGGTGACCGTGGACCACGGCCTGCAACCCGGCTCGGCCGAGCGCGCCGAACGGGTGGCCCGGTGGGCGGCCGAGGCCGGTCTCGACCCGGTCGAGGTGGTCCCGGTGACCGTCGCCGGCCGCCCCGGCGGCCCGGAGGCGGCCGCCCGCGAGGCCCGGTACGCCGCCCTGGTCGCCGCCGCCCGCCGGCACGACGCGGCCGCGGTGCTGCTCGGGCACACCCGCGACGACCAGGCCGAGACGGTGCTGCTCGCGCTGGCCCGGGGCGCCGGCCCCCGCGGGCTCTCCGGTATGCCGTTCCACCGCGAGCTGGACGGGGTGCCCCTGCTGCGCCCGCTGCTCGACGTCACCCGCGACGACACCCGCAAGGCGTGCGCCGCGCTCGGGCTCACGCCCTGGGATGACCCGCACAACGCCGACCCCGCGTACGCGCGGTCCCGGGTCCGCGCCGACGTGCTGCCGGCCCTGGTCGAGGCGCTCGGTCCGGGGGTGGTGGACAACCTGGCCCGGACCGCCCGGCTGCTGGCCGCCGACACCGCCGCCCTGGACGACCTCGCCGCCGCCGCGCTCGCCGAGGTCCGGGCCGCCGGGGGCGGGCTCTCGGTCGACGGCCTGGCCGCCCTGCCGGCGGCGGTACGCACCCGGGTGCTGCACGCCTGGGCCCGGGAGCTGGGCGCGCCGCCGGCCGCCCTGTCGCACCGGCACGTGGCGGCGTTGGACGCCCTGGTCACCGACTGGCACGGGCAGGGCCCGGCGCACCTGCCCGGCGGTCTCCCGGTCCGCCGCCACGCCGGTCACCTCACCATCTGACCCCGCCCGGCGAACCTCGCGCGATTCCCCAGCTCGCCGAGGTGGCGGTGTCCCGGGTGCCCGGGCCGGGCGGGAGGCGGAGCGGGGTCGCCCGGGAGCCGCCGGAGGCGGTAGACAGGGTCCATGGCGTACCCCCGACAACCGCTGCTGGCCCCCCACGGTGCCGTCGCGACCAGCCAGCCGCTCGCGGCGGCCGCGGGCCTGGCCGTGCTGCGGCGCGGCGGCAACGCCGTCGACGCGGCGCTGGCCACCGCGATCACCCTGACCGTGGTGCAACCGCCCTCGAACGACATCGGCGGCGACCTGTTCGCGATCGTCTGGGACGGCGAGCGGCTGCACGGGTTGAACGCCTCCGGCCGCTCCCCGGCGGCGCTGACCCGGGAGCTGGTGCTGGCCGCGACCGACCGGCGCGGCGCGGCGGCGGCCGACGCGCTCGGCGGGGCACAGGCGGCGGGGCCGGCCGTGCCGGCCCGGGGCTGGCTGCCGGTGACCGTGCCGGGCGCCCCGGCCGGCTGGCGGGACCTGCACGAGCGGTTCGGTTCGCTGCCCTTCGCCGACCTGTTCGCCGACGCGATCGGCTACGCCGAGCGCGGCTATCCGGTGGCCCCGGGCACGGCGACCGCCTGGGCACGCGGGGTCGCCGCGCACGAAGAGCTGGCCGGGGCGGAGCACGCCGAGTTCCGCCGGGTGTTCACGGTGGAGGGGCGCGCCCCGCGGCCGGGGGAGTGGTGGCGCAACCCGGATGCGGCCGGCACGCTGCGGCGGATCGCGGAGAGCGGGGCGGCGGACTTCTACCGGGGGCGGATCGCGGCGGCGATCGACGACCACGCGGCCCGGACCGGTGGGTTCCTGACCGGCGAGGACCTGGCCCGGCACGCCTCGACCTGGGTCGACCCGGTCCCGGTGCGCTACCGGGGGCACGAGGTGTGGGAGCTGCCGCCCAACGGGCAGGGCATCGCCGCGTTGCTGGCGCTCCAGGTGCTCGACGGGGTGGACCTGGCCGCCCTGTCGCCGGTGGAGCGGCTGCACTGGCAGATCGAGGCGGTGAAGCTCGGCTTCGCCGACGCGCACGCCCACGTGGCCGACCCGGAGCGGGCCGAGGTGCCGACGGCGGCGCTGCTCGACCCGGCCTACGCGGCGGCCCGCCGGGCGCTGGTCACCGGCCGGGCGGGCGACCCGGTGGCCGGGCAGCCGGAGCGCGGCGGCACCGTCTACCTCTGCACCGCCGACGCCGGCGGCATGATGGTCAGCCTGATCCAGTCGACCTACCTGGCGTTCGGCTCGCACGTGGTGGTCCCCGGGCACGGCTTCGCGCTGCAGAACCGCGGCCTCGGCTTCCGCCTGGACCCGGACCACCCGAACGTGGTGGGGCCGGCGAAGCGGCCGTACCACACGATCATTCCGGGCTTCCTGACCCGGGACGGGGCGCCGGTCGGCCCGTTCGGGGTGATGGGCGGGCACATGCAGCCGCAGGGGCACGTGCAGCTCGTCTCGGCCACCCTCGACGAGGGGCGCGACCCGCAGGCGGCTCTCGACGCCCCCCGCTGGTACTGGCACGCGGGCCGGACGGTGCTGGTCGAGCCCGGCCTGGACCCCGCGCTGGTCGAGGGGTTGCGGGCCCGCGGGCACGAGATCACCGTCGCGGCCGAGCCGTCCGTCTTCGGATACGGCCAGGCGATCTGGCGGGCGCCCGGCGGCGGCTACGTGGCCGGGTCGGAGTCCCGGGTCGACGGCGCGATGCTGGGCTGGTGATCAGGCGTCGACCCGCTCCCGGAAGGTGGTCCGGTAGGCGTGCGGGGTGGTGCCGACCCGGCGGGTGAAGTGGTGCCGCAGCGCCGCCGCGTCGCCGAAGCCGGCCTGGTCGGCGACGTTCTCCACGCTCAGCCGGGTCTCCTCCAGCAGCCGCCGGGCCAGCAGCACCCGCTGGTTGGTCAGCCAGTCGTGCGGGGTGGTGCCCGTCTCGGCCCGGAACCGGCGGGCGAAGGTCCGCGGCGCCATGCCGGCGCGGGCGGCCAACTCGTCCACGGTCACCGTCCGGTCCAGGTGCCCCATGAGCCACTCCAGCACCGGCTCCAGGGTGGGCGCCTCGGGCGCCTTCGGGATGGGCGCCTCGACGTACTGCGACTGGCCGCCGTCGCGGTGCGGCGGGACGACCATCCGGCGGGCCAGCCGGGTGGCCGTGGCCGAGCCGTGCTCCTGGCGGACCAGGTGCAGGCAGGCGTCGATCCCGGCGGCGGTGCCGGCGCTGGTGAGCAGCCGCCCGTCCTGCACGTAGAGCGAGTTGCACTGCACCCGGGCCGCCGGGAACCGCTCCTGCAGGTCGTCGACGTGCCGCCAGTGGGTGGTGCAGTCGCGCCCGTCGAGCAGCCCCGCCTCGCCGAGCACGAACGCCCCAGAGCAGACGCTGAGCAGCCAGGCGCCCCGCTCGGCGGCCCGGCGCAGCGCGGCCAGCACCGGCGCCGGGACCGGCGTGATCCCGTCGCCGTGGGCGGGCACGGCCACCAGGTCGGCGTCGTCGACCGCGCTCAGGTCGGCGGTCGGGGTGAGCAGGAAGCCGGAGCGGCTGCGGACCGGCCCACCGTCGACGGTGCAGACGTCGAACCGGTAGCCGGGGAAGCCGTCGGCGGTGCGGTCGGTGCCGAACACCTCGGCGACGACACCGAGCTCGAACGCGGCGACCTCGTCGAGGGCGATCACGGCGACGGAGCGAAGCATGTGACGAGGGTAACCCGACAGGTGGCAGAAAATCGAGGGCCACTGGCATTCCTGCCACTGTCCGAAGGGTACGGCGGCCCGCAGAATCAATGGTGTCCGGTGCGCACCGGCGGCGAAAACCACATCAACCACGCGAAAGCGAGCGCCGCCATGACCGTTCTGCTGCTCCTGCTCTTCCTGCTCCTCCTCGTCGGTGCCAGCGCCTTCGGGCTGACCGCCGACACCCGTGACTCGGCCGACTGGAAGCCGACCGACGACGGGCGGCGCTGGCGCTCCCGCACCTGCTGAGGTGATTTGCTCCATCTGTGCCGTTAATCCCCGGCGGGACCGCGCCAAAAGGGGCGGCCCCGCCGACGGAGGCCATCCGGCGTACGGCAGGCTAGGAGCATGGCTGACGGCTCCTGGTACGACGCCGACATCGACCACGTGATCATTTCCGAGGCGCAGATCCGCGAGAAGACCGCGGAGCTGGCCAAGCAGGTCTCGGCGGACTACGCGCACGTCGAGGACGGTCTCCTGCTCGTCTGCGTACTCAAGGGCGCGGTCATGTTCATGGCCGACTTCGCCCGCGCGCTGGGCCGCCAGGGCCCGCCCGCCGAGCTGGAGTTCATGGCCGTCTCCTCGTACGGCCAGGGCACCACCTCCTCCGGGGTGGTGCGGATCCTCAAGGACCTGGACCGCGACATCGCCGGCCGGCACGTGGTGGTCGTCGAGGACATCGTCGACTCCGGTCTCACCCTCTCCTGGCTGCTGCGCTACCTGGAGTCGCGCTCCGCGGCCAGCGTCGAGGTGGTCGCCCTGTTCCGCAAGCCGGACGCGGTCAAGGTGCCGGTCCCGGTGAAGTACGTCGGCTTCGACATCCCGACGGAGTTCGTGGTCGGCTACGGCCTGGACTTCGGCGAGCGCTACCGCGAGGTGCCCTACGTGGGCGTGCTCAAGCCCGAGGTCTACGCCCGCGCCTGACCCCGGCGCCCCGCCGGCCGTCAGCCGACGTTCAGCGGGCTCTCAGCCTTCCGGTCTACGGTAGAGGCCGGTGACGTGGAGGCACTCTCCACGCCCGACCCCTCGCACCGCGTGACCGGGCGGTCGGGCGGTCGGGTGGGGAGCTCCCCGCCACGCCGGCTCAAACCCGGGTTCGCCGTACGCGTAAGTGCCGGGCTCGCAAGCTCACATCTGGCACGAACGGTGTACCGTCGAATGACCGCGGCGCGGCAGTTGGCGCGCCTCGGGGCCGGGGCCGGCCCGCACGGCGGCTGCGGCCGCCGCCCGAGGCGGCGACACCATTCAGACGGTCAGGACGTCGATCAGGAGGATGCGGGCGTCTCGATGCCCGACAACAGCATGGAACGTACGCGTTTCTTCCGCCGACCGGTGGTCTGGATCATCCTGGTCATCCTCGGCGCCGTTGTGCTCAGTCAACTTTTCACGGCTGGTCCCAGCTACCACCGCGTGGACACGTCGGTGGCGCTCGACCAGCTCCACACCGCGAAGATCAACAAGGCGGTCTTCCAGGACAAGGAGCAGACGCTCCAGCTCGACCTGGCGCAGAAGACGAAGTTCGGCGACACCACCACGGACCGGATCGAGGCCCAGTTCCCCTACGAGGTGGGCAGCCAGGTCTGGAACGACGTTCTCAAGGCCAAGGCGGAGAACCGGGTCACCGGCCCGGCCGACACCAAGGTCTCCTCGGACAGCATCTGGGTGAGCCTGCTCGTCAACCTCCTGCCCATCGCGCTGCTCGTGCTCCTGCTGCTGTTCTTCATGTCGCAGATGCAGGGCGGCGGCTCGCGGGTGCTCAACTTCGGCAAGTCCAAGGCGAAGATGATCACCAAGGACACGCCGAAGACCACCTTCGCGGACGTGGCGGGGGCGGACGAGGCCGTCGAGGAACTGCACGAGATCAAGGACTTCCTGCAGAACCCGGCGAAGTACCAGGCCCTGGGCGCCAAGATCCCGAAGGGCGTGCTGCTCTTCGGCCCGCCCGGCACGGGTAAGACCCTGCTGGCCCGCGCAGTCGCCGGCGAGGCCGGCGTGCCCTTCTACTCCATCTCCGGCTCGGACTTCGTGGAGATGTTCGTCGGTGTCGGCGCCAGCCGGGTCCGCGACCTCTTCGAGCAGGCCAAGTCGAACGCGCCGGCGATCGTCTTCGTCGACGAGATCGACGCGGTCGGCCGGCACCGCGGCGCCGGCATGGGCGGCGGCCACGACGAGCGGGAGCAGACCCTCAACCAGCTGCTGGTCGAGATGGACGGCTTCGACACCAAGGGCGGCGTCATCCTGATCGCCGCCACCAACCGGCCCGACATCCTCGACCCGGCGCTGCTGCGCCCGGGCCGCTTCGACCGGCAGATTCCGGTCGACGCCCCCGACATGGAGGGCCGCAAGGCCATCCTGCGGGTGCACGCCAAGGGCAAGCCGTTCACGCCCGACGTCGACCTCGACTCGGTCGCCCGGCGGACCCCGGGCTTCAGCGGCGCCGACCTGGCCAACGTGATCAACGAGTCCGCGCTGCTCACCGCCCGCAAGGACCAGCGGGCGATCACCAACGACTCCCTGGAGGAGTCGATCGACCGGGTGATCGCCGGTCCGCAGCGGCGGACCCGGGTGATGAGCGACCAGGAGAAGAAGATCACCGCGTACCACGAGGGTGGGCACGCGCTGGTCGCCTGGGCGCTGCCGCACGCCGCGCCGGTGCACAAGGTGACCATCCTGTCCCGGGGCCGGTCGCTGGGCCACACCCTGGTCCTGCCGACCGAGGACAAGTACACCCAGACCCGGGCCGAGATGATCGACACCCTGGCGTACGCGCTGGGCGGCCGGGCCGCCGAGGAGCTCGTCTTCCACGAGCCCACCACCGGCGCCGGCAACGACATCGAGAAGGCCACCCAGCTGGCCCGCGCGATGATCACCCAGTACGGCATGAGCTCCAAGCTCGGCGCGATCAAGTACGGCACCAGCGGCGACGAGCCGTTCCTCGGCCGCAACATGGGCCACGAGCGGGACTACTCCGACGCGGTGGCCGCCGAGATCGACGGCGAGATGCGGGCGCTGATCGAGCTGGCCCACGACGAGGCCTGGGAGATCCTGGTGGAATACCGGGACGTCCTGGACAACATCGTGCTCGAGCTGATGGAGAAGGAGACCCTCTCCACGGCCGACATGGCCCGGATCTGCGCCCGGGTGGCGAAGCGCCCGCCGATGGCCCCCTACCACGGCTTCGGCAAGCGCCAGCCCTCCACCGAGCCGCCCGTGCTCACCCCCGCCGAGAAGGAGACCCTCAAGGCGCAGGCCCAGGCCGACGGCGCCGCGGTCGGGTCCCCCTCGAACAACTCGGACGGTACGCACTGAGCACCGACCCGACGGCCAGCTCCCCCCACCGGGAGCTGGCCGTCTCCGCGACCGAGCCCGACGGGGACGACGCGCTCGACTACGTCGCCGCGCGCCTGATCAGCGGCAAGCTGACCGGCCGGCCGGTGGAGCAGAGCGTCGACCTGGCCCGCATCGAGAAGGCGGTCCGGGAGATCCTCGTCGCCGTCGGCGAGGACCCGGACCGGGACGGCCTCCAGCAGACGCCGGCCCGGGTCGCCCGCGCGTACGCCGAGCTCTTCGCCGGCCTGCGGGTCGACCCGGCGCAGGTGCTCAGCACCACCTTCGAGGCCAACCACGAGGAGTTGGTGCTCGTCCGGGACATCGACGTGATGAGCCTCTGCGAGCACCACCTGCTCCCGTTCCGGGGCAGCGCGCACATCGGCTACATCCCCGGGCCGGACGGCCGGATCACCGGCCTGTCCAAGCTGGCCCGGCTGGTCGAGGTGTTCGCCCGGCGCCCGCAGGTGCAGGAGCGGCTCACCTCGCAGATCGCCGACCTGCTGATGACCAAGCTGGCCCCGCGCGGCGTCGTGGTGGTGCTCGAGTGCGAGCACATGTGCATGGCGATGCGCGGCATCCAGAAGTCCGGTGCCAAGACCATCACCTCGGCGGTGCGGGGCACCCTCCAGCACGACGCCAAGTCGCGCGCCGAGGCGATGGCACTGATCATCCCGCGCTGACGGCGACGACACAGGGCCCTTCCGCATCGGAGGGGCCCTGTGCCGTGTCCGGGCTCAGCCCGGCAGCATGGCCAGCAGCAGGCCGGCCGTGGTGAGCACCGCCGGGACCAGGCAGACCAGGGCGCCGAAGCGGGGCGTCCGGTCCACCCGGTCCGCCGGGCGGGGCCGGAACAGCCGCCCCACCGCGAGCCAGCCCAGCATGAACGCGACCGCCGGCAGCGGCAGCCCCACCACCAGCGCGAGCACGCTCACCGCGCCGGTGCCGGTGGCCAGGAAGAGCACGAGCTGGACCAGCGGCACCAGCAGCGCCAGCGGCCCGTAGACCAGCAGGTTGCGGGGGCGGGCCGGCCAACGGGCCAGCCGGGGCAGGCCGCGCGCCGCGAGACTGTCGTCCGCCGAGTCCGCCCAGCCCCGGGCGGTGCGCAGGGCGGCCAGCACGGCCGCCGGCCCGGCCGCCATCGACCGGGCCGCCTCGGACACCTCCGGGGGCGTCGGCACCAGCGAGATGGCCGGCACGCCCAGCTCCCGCAGCCGCGACTGCTGCGGGGCGAGCCGCTCACGGACCAGGGTCAGCTCCTCCCGGGCCGCCGCCACCGACCGGGCCTGCTCGCTGGCCGCGGTCGCCGCGGCCCGGCGTACGCCGTCGAGCTGGCGGGCGGCGGCCACGTAGTCCGCCCAGGCCGCCCCGGCCGGATCCACGTCGACCGTCGGGCCGCCGGACCGGGGCGCGGGCACCGCCGTGCCGGTCTCGCTCACGGTGTCTCCTGGGTTCGCGACTGCGGGGCTCGCAGGCCCGGCTCACTCCTCGCGCTCACGGGTCCACCTCCTCGCCGAACGGGACCAGTACCGTGCCCTGCTCGCCCGGGCCGTCCCAGAGCACCGCCCGGCCCGGGCGGGGCCGCCAGAGCACCGGCCGGTCGAAGAGCTGCTCCAGCCGGCCGCCGGGCACGTCGGTGACGACGATGGCGGTGAGCTTGTCCACCTCGCCCTCGGGGCCGAGCAGCCCGGCCAGCGGCGCCACCGTGCGCCACCAGGCGAGCAGGTGCCGGCCGGCCGGCGGCCCCTCCAGCAGCAGCGCGCGCAGCAGCTCCGGCGGCAGCTCGGTGGCGTCCGGCACGTCCAGCCCGAACACCACGAGGTAGCCCGGCTCGTCCGCCGCCACCGCCGCCCGCAACCCGGCCACGTCGACGGTCTCCACCCGGTGCCGCGCGGCCAGTTCGGCGGCGAGCACGCCGGCCGGCTCGGCCGACCCGTTGGCCAGCGGCGCGAGCACGAACCGCGCCGCACCGGGGTGCGCCGCCGCGGCGCTGCGGACCGCGGTGACCAGCAGCCGCTCGGCCTCCTCGTCCCGACCCAGCACGGCGAGGTTCCGGCCGGCGGCCGGCCCGAGCGGCACGGCCGCCGTGGACCGCCGGACGTCCACCGCCCGGCCGAGCAGGGCGGCCGGAGCGTGCGCCCGACCGGCCAGCGCGGCCCGGTGCCGTGGGTCGTTGGCGAGCAGCGGGCGGGCGAACCCGGCGAAGACCACCGGCGGGGAAGCCCCCTCGGGCCGGGCCGACCAGAGCCGGTGCCGCAGGTCGGCGAGGACCGCGGGATCCTCGTGCGGGTCCGGGAACCGGATCATCCGCTCGTGGCCGCGGGTCGCGCCGCGCGGTCCGCCCAGCCCGCCGGCGGTGTTCACCACCGCGCTGCCCACCGGCAGCCCGGCCGCCGCGTCGTTTGTCGGTTCCAGCACGGCCGATCCGCCCGGCAGCGCCACCCGGACCGGGAACTGGCCGAGCAGCGGGTCGCGCGGACCGCCGATGCTCAGGTCGCCCTCGCCGGCCAGCACCAGGTGGATCCCGTACGACCGGGCGGCGCGGGCCAGCCCGTCCAGCCGGGTCAGCAGGTCGGCGGCGAGCCGGTCCCGCTCGCGCAGCAGCAGCGGGAAGTTGTCGATCACGCAGACGATCCGGGGCAGCGACTGGTGCTGGCGCAGCTCGGCGTAGCGCTGGCCGCCGGCCCGCCGGGCCGCCTCCTCCCGGCGACGCAGCTCGCCCTCCAGCTCGCCGATCAGGTCCGCCACGTACTCGCGGTCGGCGGCCATCCCGGCGGCCCGGACCTGCGGCACCCAGGACCGGTCCCGCTCGGTCTGGAGGAACTCCACGAAGGACTCGCCGTCGTCGAGGTCGGCCAGGTAGAGGACCAGCTCGTCCGGACCGTACCGGGCGGCCAGGCCGAAGAGCGCGTCGGTGAGGAACGCCGACCGCCCGGCCTGCGAGCGGCCGCTGACCAGCCAGTGCGGCGTCAGCTCGGTGAAGCCCAGGCTGACCGGCCGCCCGGCGGCGTCCCCGACCGTCGTGGTGAGCCCGTCGACCGACTCCTCCGCCCAGAGTTCGCCGTCGGGCAGCAGGTCGGCGAGGGCGAGGCGGGAGCCGTCCTCGATCTGCCGGACCAGCCGCCGGCACACCCCGGCGACCAGCTCCTCGGGCGGATCCTCGTCCAGGAAGACCGGGGAGTTCAGCCCGCCCGGCGGCTCGGACCCGGGGCTGCTGAACCCGACGGCCGGCGGGTCGCCGACCAGCGCGTACGCGGTGCGCACGGCGAGCGGGGTGGCCTGCGGCAGCGGCGCCCGGGCCGGCCAGCCGGCCACCACCAGGTGCAGCCCGGCGCGAGGGCCCCGGGCGGCCAGCTCGGCCAGCCGGTCGAGGTCGGACGGTGCCGCCCCGTCGGGCAGGGCGGCCACCACCAGCAGCAGCGTGCGGTCGTGACCGCGCTGCCGGGCGGTGCCGGCGGCCACCCACTGTTCGGCCTCCGCCAGCACGGCCCGGAGCCCGGTCAGGTCGGTGGCGGGCGGCGGCAGCAGGCCCGCGTCGGCCAGCGCCGCGTAGCCGGCGAACGTGGCGCCCGCGCCGCCGTCGACCACGCGCGCCAGCAGGGCGCCGGCCGGGCTGGCCCCGAAGAGCCGTAGCAGCAGCGCCCTCAGCAGCCCGGCCACCCGCGCATCGCCGGCGTCCGCGTCGACGCTCAGATGTCCACTGCCGAGCAGCGGCACCAGGGCGGGGAACCGGGCGTCGTCCAGCGGTGCGGCGGCGCCCACCCGGACGAAGGCGGGCGGCCCGTCCCCGGGCGGGGTCGCCGGGGTCAGCGTCTCCAGCGGGTCGCCGGCCCAGCCCGGCGCGGCGAGCGCCGCCGCGGCCCGGAGCCGCTCGGCCAGCTCGTACTGCCGGTGGTGGTCGGCGGGCGCGGGCCGGATCTCGTCGAGGATCCCGGCCGCCGCGGTCGCGGTGGCCTCGGCCCTGCGGTGCAGCGCGGCGGCCCGGCCGGCGCGCGCCTTCGGACTCGCCACCCGTCCACCTCTCTTCCCGAGGCCGACACTCCTCCCCGGCTGTGACGGTATCCCAGCCGGGCGCCGACCTCCGGGATGTCGGTCGGCGCGGTGCCCGGCTCACCGGTGAGCAGCCTCACCCGCCGGGCCGTCCGGCGGTTCGCCACGGCCTTCATTCCGACGGAGTGCCGCCCGGCGGCGCGGAGGCCGAATGATGGCCGCAGATCCGCCAGTTCTGAGGCATTGGGTACGCGGCGCGCAGCCGATAGCCTCAGGAGGTGGAATCAGTGCAGCCCCCCGCCGGTTCCCAGGTCTCCCGCGTACCGGCGCAGCGGACCCCGCCCGAGCAGTTGGCGCCGCCCGCGCCCGCTCCGGCGCCGGTACGCCCGAAGCGGCGGCTGCGGACCGTGCTCGCCGTGGTCGGTGGGGTGCTGGCGCTGCTCTGTGCCGGCGGCGGCATCGTCGGTTTCGTGTTGTACGACCGGGCCACCGCACCCGACCGCAGCGCCCCCGACGTCGTGGTGGACAACTACCTTCGGGCGCTGCTGGTGGACCGCAACGACACCAAGGCGAAGGAGTTTGCCTGCTCGTCTGGCGCAGACCTCGACCCGGTCCGGGCCCTCCGTGCAGAGGTAGAACAGCGCGAGGCCAATTTCAACGTGGTGGTTCGGGTCAGCTGGGGTCCGCTCACGAGGACGAAAGACGGCGACGGCGAGTTGGTGACCACCACCCTGACCATCTCCGGCACGGCGAACGGGCAGACCCGGAGCAGTCGCCGGGAAGACTGGCAGTTCCACGTGGTGGAGCGGGATGGTTGGCGCGTCTGTGGCGGCAGCAAGGTCAGCTGATCGAGCTCATTCGAGCCAGAGCAGGTGGACCGGGACCTCCAGTGTGGTCGGAGCCTGGCCACGCCAGGCCCAGCGGTACCACTCCAGCTCCGGGGCCACCCGGATGCAGATGTCCCCGTCCGCACCCGAGTAGGTCTCGGTGACCGCGCGCAGGTCGCGCTCCTCCGTCGCGCCGGTCACGTGCACCACCCGCCGGCCGGTCACCGAGTCGGCCTCGAAGACCGGGGTGGGCGGGCGCCGGGTGGGCGCGTCGAGTGAGACCAGCCGGATGCCCGGCTCGGTCGGGCCGGAGCTCGACGGCCGCTCGCCCACCGTCTCCACCCAGACCCGCTCCACCGGCACCAGCGGCGCGAAGACCTCCACCTGCTCGGACTCGGCGCGGTACCACTCGTGCTCCGGGATGACCGGCACGTAGGTCCGGCTGCCCTGCACCACCCGCTCGTCGGCGCGCAGGTCGCCGCGCCAACCGAGACCGGGCAGGCCGACCAGCACGCGGCGGCCGCGCAGCTCGATCCGGCCGGTGGCCGGAACGATCTCGACCGGGCGGGGTGGCAGCGGAGCCCAGTCGGGACGGTCCGCGAAGGGGTCGGGCAGCGGGTTGCTCATGTGCCGGTGCGCCTCACGCGGTCCCGTCGACCGGCGCGCCCCGCTCGCGCATGAACGGCACCGGGTTGACCGCACCCCGGCTCGACCGGTCGCTGTCCACGTGCACCTCGAAGTGCAGGTGGGGACCGGAGGAGTTGCCGCTGGTGCCGGAGAGGCCAATCACCTCGCCCGCCTCCACCAGTTGGCCCGGCACCACCTTGGGGCGCTCGATCATGTGGCAGTAGCGGGTGATGTAGCCGCCGGCGTGCAGGACGTCGACGAACCAGCCGCACCCACCCTTGCCCGGCCAGCCGTCCCGGTCGCAGTCGCGCTGCCCGGAGCGGTCGGGGTCGCAGCGGGCCACCAGCACCCGGCCCGCCGAGGCGGCGTGGATCGGGGTGCGCTTGTCCGCGGCGAGATCGACCCCGTTGTGGCTGGGACGTTCCGCGGTGCGGAAGCCGGAGACCACGCCGCCCGGCAGCGGCGCGGTCCAGCCGGAGGCGGCGATCCGGGCGCCGGCGGCGGCGTCGCAGACCGCCTTGCCGGCGATCTCGACGGTCCGGGCGGCCCCGCCGGCCAGCGTGTCGACGATCCGCCCGGCCAGCTCCTCGTGCTTGGCGTAGGCGTCCGGGAAGGCGCTGACCTGCACCCGCTGCGCCACCACGGTCAGCGGCCGCTGCTGCCAGTTCCGCACCTTGATCATCTTCTCGTAGAACTTCCGGGCCGCGTACGAGGGCGTCATCCGCTGCTGGACGCTGCCCCACCCGGGCCGCTGCTGGAACAGGCCCAGCGAGTCGTGGTCGGCGCCGACGCCCTCGTGCGGCAGGGCCAGCGACGCCGGCACGGTGCTGTTGGCCAGGTTGCGCAGCGCGGATTCCTGCATGGCGGTGGCCAGTGCGATCACCCAGCCCCGGGCGGGCACCTTCATGTCCTGGCCGACCTTGATGATGACGGCGGCGTTGCGGAGCTGGCCGTCGCCGTACTCGGTGAAGCGCGGCATGTCCCCGGTGAGGTTGACCTGGTAGGCGGGGTCACAGGACAGGCCGGCGAGCACGCCGTCCTTCTGGTCGCCGCCCAGTTCGGTGAGGAGGAACGCGCCCGCGCCGCCGACGCAGCAGAGCAGCGTGAGCACCGTGGTGACCGCGGTGACCAGCACGCCGACCCGCAGCTTGCGGCGGACCGGCGCGGTGACACCGGTCGCGGCGCTCACGGCCGCTCCCAGTCGACCGCGTCCACCAGCCACAGGCCGTCGGGGGCGACCAGTTCGAGCCGGAGCCGTCCGTCGTCGAGCGGGACCAGCGCCTCCACGAAGGACTCCGTGCGGGGCCGGAGGGTCACCGCGCCGGTGATCCGGCGGGCGGGCACGCTCTCCGGGTCGGCGCCGGCCATCTTCTCGGTGAGCGCGGGCGTGGAGAGCGGCCGCAGCCGGGCCTGCCAGGCCTCACCGCTGCTGCCCGGGCCGGTGAGCCAGGCGGTGGTGAACCGGCTCGCGGTCTGCTCGGGGGTGGCCTCGCCCGGTCGGGTCTTCGGGGAGACCGCCGCCGGCGGGCTGGACAGCACCCCGTCGTCACCGGCGTGCGGGTCCACCGTGCTGATCGGCTGGCTCGGGCGGGTGCTCAGGCCGGTGGTCGTGTCGACCGGACCGGAGACGAGCCGGGCCGCGCCGATGACGCCGAAGACCAGGACGGCGATCATCAGCGCGACGCCGAGCCGGGACCGGAGGGCCCGGGTGAACAGGAATTCCAGTGCCCGCCGCACCGGTCTCACCGCGCCTCGGAGCGAATCCGCGGCGCCGGCCTCGGTGCCGGGGCGCGGTCGGCCGAGTCCGGTCTGTAGACGGCGAAGGAGGGTGCCTCCTCGGGCACGTCGGGCCCGGTCCAGCCCGCCGGCGCGCGGCGCGGCCGGGGTGCGGCGGTGCGGCCGGATCGGGGTTCACCCGCCGGCGCCTCCTCGGGACGCTCCCGCCCGTCGGGCCGGTCCCGTTCGACCACCGTGACGGTGTGCGCCGGGTCCTCGTGCCGGGCCTCCGGCCGGAGGCTGCGCTGGTCGGCCGGGACGCCCCGCCGCCGTCCCAGCGCCGGCTCGGCGGTGCCGCCAGGCTCGGCCACGTCGAGGCGGGCCGCGACGCGCATGTCCCGGAAGAACCGCCGGTGCCAGGAGCCGGCCGAGGTGACCGCCTCGCTGCTGTCCTTGCCGCCCAGCTGGGTGATCCGCCGGTACGGGCGGAGCAGCAGCCAGCCCACCACCCCGCAGAGCCAGACCAGGACCACCTGGAGCCAGCCGGGCAGGCTGGGCGTGTTCATGATCAGGTCCACCGCGAACAGGTAGATGGCCGCGCCGGTGCCGAAGATGGCGATGTTGAACACCGCGGCGACCACCGCGTTCGCCAGCCGGCGGAGGCCGGCGCTGGCCGGGCGCATCAGACCGACCGTGCCCAGGATCGGCGCGGCGATCACCGCCCAGCGGAAGATCAGGAAGCCGAGGAGCACCAGCAGCGAGGCGGTCAGGTCGAACATCGCGAAGAGCAGCGAGGCCAGCACGGCGATGAAGCCGGCACCGATCCGGTCCATGTCCCGGACACCCTGGAGGTACTCGTACGCCTCCGGGTCCTCCGACTTGATCTGCTCGGCCACCCGGGCCCACTGCTGCTGCTTGGCCTTGATGGTGGCCTCGCGCGTCGCCGGGTTCTGCCGGAGCTTCTCCGCCTCCTCCCACGAGAGGGACTTGGCGTCGTAGAGCGCGGGGCCGTACTTCTTGGCGGTCTCGCTGTCGGCCGAGCCGAGCACGCCCCGCAGCCAGTTCCGGTAGAGCATCGTCTCGGTCGCGGTGTCGCTGGCGCGCACGGCCGGGGGCCGATGGTCCTTGCACGCTGCGGGGTTCGGGTCGTCGCACTGGCCCGGCGGGGTGTCCTTGGAGGCCGGGCCGACAGCGTCGTGCACCACGCCGAGGGTGGTGATCAGGGTGTTGTCGGCGATGTTCGCCGACTTGACCGGCCAGGCGGCCAGGGCGGTCACCGCCACCATCACGAGGATCGCCCAGCCGGCCGTGGTCATGGCGTTGCTCATGTCCGACTGGCGCGACCGCCAGAGCAGGTAGAGGCCGACCACGCAGATGGTGATGATGCCGAAGACGCTGAAGACCTTCTGGTAGACGGCCTTGGTGGCCTGCTCCACCAGCGGGTCGGCCCAGCGCCACATCGTCCGCGGGTCCCAGGCGCGCTCGCGCAGCGCGTTGGAGGCCCCGATGATCGCGTTGGCGAACATGAACTCGCCGTTCGCCACCATGGTGGTGAAGCGGTAGTCCGGATGCAGCACGGAGGAGGCGCAGCCGCCGTCGACGTCGTACGTGGTGTAGCTGTACCCGGCGTACCCGTAGTCGCTGTAGAGGCCCTTGGGGCCGGGCTGCTTGGCGGAGTCCGGACGGGAGGCGAACCAGCCGGCCAGACCGGAGTCCGGCGCCCCGGGCACCGGCGCGTTGCGGCACTCGACCTGGTCCTCGCTGACCGCCTTGAGCTTGGCGACGCAGGCGCGGAAGTCGGTCTGCCACTCCTTGGTGCTGCACAGCTCGGCCCGGGCCTGGGCGGCCGGCACGGCGGCGTACGCGGGTGTCGCCCCGACCAGCGGCCAGGAGATGGTGGCCCCGGCCAGTAGGCCGAGTGCGAGGAGGAGCGCCGCGATCCGTGCCCGGGCCCGGGCCCGAGGGCCTGTGTCGGAGTCCCTGTCCGGCCTGCGGCGGGCCCAGACGACCGGCCGCGTTGGAGTTCCGTCCGGAGACAACACCGGTATCCAGACGAAACTCCGCCTTGCCGGACGTCGCCTGGACTTCGCCTCGGCTCGACCAGGGACTCGGACACAGGCCCTTGCCATGTCACGCCTCCAGATCAGCCAGGGCGGTGGGCAGTTGCCCGGCGGCCTGGGCGACCGCGGCGGGGGTGGTGTCCAGGTGCTCCAGCAGCCCGTCGACGTACGACACGTCGACCCGGACCTTCTGCACGCGCCCGTCGACGTCGCGCATGACGAACTCGCGGAAGCCGAGCCGGGCGGCCGAGCCGCTGTCGGCCTGCGACAGCGACGCGAGGGTGGCCTCGTAGCCGTCGTTGACCGGCACCCGGAGCAGCCGCAGCGCCTCGGAGGCGATCTCGGTGTCCTCGGCGATCCGGCCCACGAAGACGGTGGAGACCAGGTTCTGCACGTCGAGGCCGAGGATGTCCTTCGGGTTCTGCGAGGCGACCAGCGCGGCCAGGTTCCACTTGCGGGAGTCGCGGGCGAGGCGGACCAGGAACGACCGGCCGGAGCGCCAGCCCTCCATGAAGTGCGCCTCGTCCAGGCCGACCAGCTTGCGGGAGGACATCGAGCCGCCGTAGCAGCGGCGGACGGCGAGCCGGTGCGCGGTGTGCAGCATCGGCAGGGCCAGGGCCTCCTCGGCCGACCAGTACTCCCGCTCGATCTTGAGGTCGGGCAGCCGGAGCCCGGCCATGGTGATCACGGTGAGTGCCGCGTCGGCGCCGAGCAGCCCCTCCGGCGGCCGGCCGAAGAAGAGCATGGCCAGCGGCATCTCGGCGGTGTCGAGGAGCAGGTTGGCCAGTTCCCGGCCGGCGTCGTCGTCCAGCCCCTGGAGGCAGGCGACCACGTCGTCCAGGGTGGAGGTCTCCTCGGCCGGCACCTGGCGTACGGCGTGCCGGAACAGCGTGGCGGTGGACGCCTCCCGGGCCACCTGCGGCGGTACCAGCATCATGCAGATGTCCTGCACCAGCATCCGGCGCTCGGCCCGGGCGTTGGAGACCGCGATCTCGAACTCCCGGTCACCGGCCGCCCCGGCGCCGAACTCGCTGCGCAGCGGCGTCGGGATCAGCGCGTACGGGGCCAGGGTGCCCTGCTCCGAGCCGGTGAGGTTGAGTACCCGCGAGTACGGCGCCAGCTCGGGCATGGCGCAGAGCCGGGCCAGCGGGCCGGACGGGTCGAGCAGGGTCACCTGCACGCCGCGCCGGGCGGCCAGGTAGCCGAGCGCGCCGAGCAGGGTGGACTTGCCACCGCCCGGCTCGGCGACGAAGACGGCCAGGCCGGAGCGCTCGCGTACCTCCATCGGGAAGTGCAGGTCGAGGAAGACCGGCCGCCGGCAGGTGCCCGCGGTGCGGCCGATCAGGTCGCCGCGCCGGTCGCCGACGGTGGAGGCGGCCTGGGGTAGTGCGGCGGCGAGCAGGTTGACCGGCATCCGCCGGACGTAGCCGGTGTTGGCGATCGGCTCGCCGGGGATGAACTCGCGGGCCAGCCAGTCCTGGTTCTTCGGGTGCTGGAGCGAGATCCGCAGCTCCCGTGAGTAGAGCTGGATGAGCCGGCGGGCCCGTTCCAGGCACTCTTCCCGGGTCCGGCCGCCGACGGCGATCCGGTGCCAGCCGTGCGCGCGGGCCGAGTCCACCGGGAGGCCGGTGGTCATCTCGTCGCCGATCACCAGCGCCCGCTTGGCCAGCCGCTCCAGCTCGGGCGGGGCGTCGATGCCGTGCTCGGCGTAGTCGAGCTGCTGGGAGCGGATCATCCGGAGCCGGTGTTCGAGGTTCCGGAAGGAGTCGCCGGGGCCGAGGATGTCGACGCGGGTGGAGAGCTCCATCGGCCAGGGCAGCCGCTCGTGGAAGTGCAGCCAGGGCTCGTGCCGTTCGGGGATCTCCAGCGGTTCCATCCGGCCGACCGCGAGCACGGCGACGTGCCGCTCCTCGCCGGTCATCCGGTTGACCAGCTTGACCGTCGAGCCGTACGGGGTGCGGTAGCGCTCGACCTGCTCGGTGAGGGCCAGCAGGTCACCGCGTTCCCACCGACCGTTGGTGACGGGGGAGAGCACGCCGGGCGGCGCCATGCAGAGGGCCACCGAGCGGTAGAGCAGCCACTCCAGTTCCTGCGCGGTGACCCGGCGGCCGCGCATCCCGAACGCGCCGAGCACCTCGTCGAACTGCTCGACGGTGCGGCCCAGCCGGCGCCGCTCGCCGTCGGCGGTGCCCCGGCCGAAGGTGCGCAGCAGCCGCTCGGTGAGCGAGTCGCCGAGCGACCGGCGGGCGAAGGTGACGCCGAGGTAGGTCTGCCCCTCGGCGTGGTTGACCGCCATGAGGTGCCGCTGTGCGGCGACCAGGTGGTCGGCCCAGCCGGCGGTGCCGGGCACGTCGGGCAGTGGGGCGGCGGTGTGCGCGTCGATGGTGCGGGCCCACTCGTCGGCCGGGAACGGCCGGGTGGTGCGGCGCAGGTGCAGCCGGAAGCCGGCCAGGCCGGCGTACTGCTCGGAGATCGCGGAGAGCAGCGCCTCGCGCTCGGCGTCGGGGCGGAACGCCCAGCGCACCTCGGGCAGCCAGTACCAGGCGGTGACCGTGTTGGGGGTGAAGGTCAGGTGGCCGGCGATCTCGGTGATGGCCAGCTCGACCGAGGGGTCCCGGTCGCTGAACTTGATTTTCGGGGCCTTGACCCGGACCGGCTTCGCGGGCTTCCGGCTGCGTTCCGGGGACCGCTGCCGGGGCGGGGCCACCTCCCGGCCGGCCGGGGTGGCCAGCTCGCGGGCGTCCGACCGGGGCTCCGCCGTCCGCCGGTCGCGCTTGCGGGAGGGGCGCTCGGCGGGGGTCCCCGGCTCGGCCGGCTCCGGCTCGACGGTGGACCGGAGCGCCGGGAGTCGGTCGCCGACCTGGTGCGGCACCCGGGTACGGGCGGTCGGCGCCGGTTCGAGGGCGGGCTGCTCCGGAGGTGCGGAGGCGGCGTGGGTCGCCGGGCGGGCGGCCTCGGCCGCCTCGCGT
>NZ_JBSSLX010000088.1:0-21352 GCF_053890995.1 Micromonospora sp. I033
ACCTCGCCCTGGTGGTCCGACGCGCTCGCCGACCCCTGGCGCGACCCGTACGCGCCGGCCGCCGTGGTGGTCCCGGCCGCCCCGGTCGCCGGGAGCGGCGAGCCGGAGCCGGTGACCGACCCGGACGCGCCGACCCGGCCGGGGCTGCGCCAGGTGGTGCTGGTCTCGCTGATCACCGCCCTGCTCGCCGGCTCGCTCGGCAGCGCCCTGACCTACGCCTTCCTGCGCGGCGGCGGGGGCGTGCCGACGCTCGGCGCGCAGTCCGGGCAGGCCCCGGCGCTCGCCCAGCGCAAGCCCGAGTCCCTGGCCGGCGTCGCCGAGAAGGTGCTGCCCAGCGTCGTCACCGTCCGGGTGGCCAGCCTCGGCGGCACCAGCGAGGGCTCCGGCTTCGTGGTGAGCGCCGAGGGGCACATCATCACCAACGACCATGTGATCGCCGGCGGCCCCGGCAAGGCCACGGTGGTCTTCAACGACGGCAGCACCGCGCCGGGCACCGTGGTCGGGCAGGACCCGGAGTCGGACATCGCGGTCATCAAGGTGAACCGCACCGGGCTGAAGCCGGTGGAGTTCGGCGACTCCGACGCGCTCGCCGTCGGCGACCCGGTGCTCGCCATCGGCTCGCCGCTCTCGCTGGCCAACACGGTCACCGCCGGCATCGTCAGCGCCCTGGACCGCACCATGATGGCCGGCGAGCCGGGCGGGCCGACCCGCTACTACGCGGCGATCCAGACCGACGCGGCGGTCAACCACGGCAACTCCGGCGGCCCGCTGGTCGACGGCGCCGGCCGGGTGGTCGGGGTCAACTCGACGATCAAGTCGCTGGTCGCCGACGGGCAGGAGGCCGGCAACATCGGGCTCGCCTTCGCCATCCCGATCAACCAGGCGAAGCGGGTCACCGAGGACATCATCGGCACCGGCAAGGCCCGGCGTACGGTGATCGGCGCCCAGGTGGGCGGCACGGGCGTGAACGGCGGCGGCGTACGCCTCAACGGCGTCGAGCCGGCCGGGCCGGCCGCGGCCGCCGGGCTGCGTACCGGGGACGTGGTGCTCCGGCTGGACGGGCACCCGATGAACGATCCGACCGACCTGGTGGCGCTGGTCCGCAAGTACGCCCCCGGCTCGGTGGTGACGGTCGAGTACCGGCGCGGGTCGAACCGGCAGAACGCCTCGGTGACGCTCGCCGCAGACGCCAAGTGAGGACCCCGCACCCCCTCCCGGTCGGCCACCTGACGTGCGTAGTCTTGCCCTGACACGGACGAGGAGGCCGGTGTGTTCGAGAACCTGAACTGGTGGGAGATCGGCGCCCTGCTGCTCCTGGCACTGTTGATCTTCGGGGACCGGCTGCCCGCGGTGATCAACGACGGCCTCCGGATGGTCCGCAACCTGCGCAACATGGCGCGGAACGCCACCGGTGACCTGAGCCGCGAGCTGGGCACGGACATCCAGCTGGAGGACCTGCACCCCAAGGCGTTCATCCGGAAGCACCTGCTCAGCGAGGAGGACGAGCAGGCCCTCCGGAAGCCGCTGCAGAGCATGTACGACGATCTGCGCTCGGACGTCACCGGCGTGCACGACCAGCTCAAGGACGTGGCCGACGCCGCCGACCTGCGCACCAACGGCAGCCGCCCGGCCACCGCCACCGGCGGTGCCCCGGCGCCGGCTCCGCGCCCCTCCTACGACGACGCCACCTGACCCCGTAACGCGACCGACCCTCCGCGGCGCGGGCCGGGAGGGTCGGTCGGTGAGCTGTGCGCGGGTCAGCGACCGGCGGGCTTGAGACCCAGGGGCTTGCCGAGCAGGGACTCGCGGCGCACCGCGAGGCGGTCGGCGACCTGGACCAGCGCCCGGGCGGCCGGGGCGTCCGGCTCGGCCAGCACGATCGGGTTGCCGGCGTCGCCGCCCTCGCGGACCCGGGTGTCCATCGGGATCTGCCCCAGCACCGGCACCTGCGCGCCGATGGTCCGGGTCAGCGACTCGGCGACCGCCGCGCCGCCGCCGGCCCCGAAGACCTCCATCCGGGAGCCGTCGGGCAGCTCCAGCCAGGACATGTTCTCGATCACACCGACCACCCGCTGGTGGGTCTGCAGCGCGATGGCGCCGGCCCGCTCGGCCACCTCGGCGGCGGCCGCCTGCGGGGTGGTGACGACCAGGATCTCCGCGTTCGGCAGCAGCTGGGCCACCGAGATGGCGATGTCGCCGGTGCCCGGGGGCAGGTCCAGCAGGAGGACGTCCAGGTCGCCCCAGTAGACGTCGGCGAGGAACTGCTGCAACGCCCGGTGCAGCATCGGGCCGCGCCAGACGACGGCCGCGTTGCCCGGGGTGAACATGCCGATCGAGATGACCTTCACGCCGTGCGACTGCGGCGGCATGATCATGTCCTCGACGCGGGTGGGCGCGCCGTCGGCGCCCAGCATCCGGGGCACCGAGTGGCCGTAGATGTCGGCGTCCACCACGCCGACCGAGAGGCCGCGGGCGGCCAGCGCGGCGGCCAGGTTGACCGTGACGCTGGACTTGCCGACGCCGCCCTTGCCGCTGGCCACCGCGTAGACCCGGGTGCGCGAGCCGGGCTGGGCGAACGGGATGACCGGCTCGGCGGTTGCCCCGCCGCCACGCAGCTTCGACTGCAGCTCCTGGCGCTGCTCCGGGCTCATCACGCCGAACTCGATCTCGACGCCGGTGACGCCGGGCACCGCCGCGACCGCGGCGGTGATGTCGGTGCGCAGCTTGTCCTTCAGCGGGCAGCCGGCCACCGTGAGCAGCAGCTCGACCCGGACCACGCCGTCGTCGCCGACCTCGGCGGAACGGACCATGCCCAGCTCGGTGATCGGCCGGCGGATCTCCGGGTCGTTGACGGTGGCCAGCGCGGCCTGGATCGCGTCGGAGACGGTGCTGACGGGTGCTGACATGCCCGCAATGCTACGTCGGTGGTGATCGGCGCCCGCCGCTGGCGGGGGCCGGTGTGAGCGAATCGATGGCCGCCCGAGGGGTGGACGGGCCGTGCCGGGAAGTGGGACGATCGGGTCGAACGCCGCTCGCCTGGCCCCTTGAGGCGCGCGGCGTTCAATACGTTCCGGGCCGGTTCAGCTCTCCAGGCGCCCGTCGTGGGCGAAGTCGCCGTCGAGGTCGTCGCGGGGCTCGTCGAGCGGCTCCCCGCCGGCCTGCCGCCGGACCTCCCGCTCGTGCTGCCGGCGCTCCAGCTTCCGCCGCCGTTCCGCCGCCTCGTCCAGCTCCTCGGCCAGCCGGGCCAGCTCGGAGCGGAGGAAGTCCCGGGTGGCCACCTCGCCCATCGCGATGCGCAGCGCGGCGATCTCCCGGGCCAGGTACTCCGTGTCGGCCTTCTGCATGGTGGCCCGCCGGCGGTCCTCCTCCAGCGCGATCCGGTCCCGGTCGGCCTGCCGGTTCTGCGCGAGCAGGATCAGCGGGGCCGCGTACGAGGCCTGGAGGGAGAGCACCAGGGTCAGGAAGGTGAAGGTGTACGGGTCGAAGCGCAGGTTCGCCGGGGCCAGGGTGTTCCAGGCGAACCAGGCGGCGATCACCAGCGTCATGTAGACGATGAAGTTCGCGGTGCCCATCCCCCGGGCGATCCCCTCGGACCAGCGGCCGAAGGTCTCCGCGTCGATCCGGGGCAGCCGGAGGCCCCGGGGCGCCCGCGGCTGGTCGAGCCGCTCGGCTCGTCGCTGGTCAGCCATTGCCGCCGTCCAGGGTCCCCTCGTCGGTGGCGGGCGCGGTCGGCACGGCGTCCCGGTCGCGCCAGTCCCGCGGCAGCGAGTGGTCCAGCACGTCGTCCACGGTCACCGCGCCGACCAGCCGCATCGTGCGGTCCACCACCGGCATGGCGACCAGGTCGTAGGTGGCCATCCGGCGGGTGATCTCGGGCAGCGGTGTGGTCGGCCGCAGCGGGTCTATGTCGTTGACAACGACCCCGCCGAGCAGGTCGGCCGGGGGCTCGCGGAGCAGCGCCTGGAAGTGCACCATGCCGAGGTAGCGCCCGGTCGGCGTGGTGAGCGGGGCGCGGGTCACGAAGACCTGCGCGGCCACGGCGGGGGAGAGCTGCGGCTCGCGGATCCGGGCCAGCGCCTCGGCCACGGTGGCGTCCGGCGGCAGGATCACCGGCTCGGAGGTCATCACGCTGCCGGCGGTGCCGGAGGCGTAGCGCAGCAGCTGGCGGACGGGGGTGGCCTCGTCCGGCTCCATCAGGTCGAGCAGCACGTCCTGCTCGGGCGGGGGCAGCTCGTTGAGCAGGTCGGCGGCGTCGTCCGGGTCCATCTCCTCCAGCACGTCCGCGGCACGTTCCCGGTCCAGCGCGGCCAGGATCTCCACCTGGTCGTGCTCGGGCAGTTCGCCGAGCACGTCGGCGAGGCGCTCGTCGTCCAGCGCGGCGGCCACCTCGTTGCGCCGTGCGTCGGGCAGGTCCTGGAGGGCGTTGGCCAGGTCGGCCGGGCGCATGTCCTCCAGCACGGCGAGCAGGTTGGCCGTACCCCGGTTGTCGCCGAGGCCGCCGAGGCCGCGCACCCGGTCCCACTCCACCTGGTGCAGATGGCCGCGGCGGGCGAGCCGGCTGGTCTGCTCGCGGACGGCGACCCGGGTGAGCGCCCACTCGCCGCCGCGGCTGCTCTCCATGGCGACGTCGACCACCGAGCCGGCCTGGCCGGTGTCCAGCTGGACCCGGCGGTCCAGCAGCTCCTGGAGCACGAGCAGCTCGTTCGGGCGCTTCTCGAACCGGCGCAGGTTGAGGGTGCCGCTGCCGAGCACCACGGCGTCCGGGTCGATGGAGGTGATCCGGTTGATGGAGAGGAAGATGCGCCGCCGCATCGGCATCTCGGCGACCAGCCCCACCACCTCGGGCGGGCGCTGGGTCGGTCGCATCCGGGCGACGGCGTCGCGGACCCGACCCACCTGGTCGCCGTTCGGGTCGAAGACGGCGACTCCGGCGAGTCGAGCGATGTAGACCCGGTTCGGCGTGCTCACGGGCACCAGCCTAAGGGCCTAGTGTTTATCAACATGTCGACCTTGGCCTACGAGATCGTGGACGTCTTCACCGACCGCCCGTTCGCCGGCAACCCGCTGGCCGTGGTGTTCGGCGCGGAAGGGCTGGCCACCGAGCAGATGCAGGCGCTCGCGCTGGAGTTCAACCTGTCGGAGACGGTGTTCGTGCTGCCACCGACGCAGGTCGGTGCGACGTACCGGGCGCGGATCTTCACCCCGGCCGAGGAACTGCCGTTCGCCGGGCACCCCAGCGTGGGCGCGGCGGTGACCGCGAGCCGGCGCGGCATGTTCGGTGTGGGCAGGGTCACCCAGGAGTGCGGCGCCGGGGTGCTGCCGATCGAGGTCACCCCGACCGGCGCGACGCTCACCGGGGGCACCCCGACCCTCGGGCCCGAACTCGACCCGGAGCCGCTGCTGGAGATGGCCGGCCTCCGCGCCGCCGACCACGCCGGCCCGGCGCCCCGGGTCGCCGGCTGCGGCCTGGAGTTCCCCTACCTTCCGGTACGCCCGGACGCGGTGGCCCGGGCCAGGGTGAACGCGGCGGCGGCGGAGCGGTACGGCGTGGAGCACGTCAGCGTCTTCTCCTGGGACGCCGACTCGCAAACCGCCCACGCCCGCGTCTTCGTGCCGGGCCTCGGCGTGCCGGAGGACCCGGCTACCGGCTCGGCGGCCCTGGGCCTGGGCGTCTGGCTGGTGGCCAGCGGGCTGCTGCCCGGCGAGGGCCGCTCCGAGTACGCGGTCCGCCAGGGCGTCGAGATCAACCGACCGTCCGCGCTGGCCTGCACGGTGACCGCGGCCGGCGGGGTGGCGGTGGGCGCGACGGTCGCCGGCCACGTGATGCCGGTGGCCCGGGGCGAGATCGCCGTCCCGCCCTTCGTGGGCTGAGGCGGGCCGGACCGCCCGCGCGGTAGCGTGCCGCTGAGGACGTGGTCCACCACGGCCCCGGCCGGGATGCGGGAGGATGCCGGAGTGAGCGACGAGGTCGACGAGCGGACCACCACGCCGCTGGTGGACGAGGCGATGAAGAAGGCGGCCGTCTGCTGGGTCAGCGTCGGCGGCGGCCCGGCGTACGGCCTCTGGTGCCTGCCGCTCGACGGTTCGCTGCTGGTGGTGACCGGCCCGGGCGAGCAGTCCGCCCCCGGCCTGGCCGACGCGGGCGCGGCCGAGGTCACGCTGCGCGGCGACCACGGCGGCCGGATCGTCACCTGGCCGGCCCGGGTCACCCGGCTGCAGCCGGGCACCGAGGAGTGGGAGACCGCCGCGCCGCTGGTCGCCGCGAAGCGGTTGAACGCCTCCGGCCCGTCCGCCGACCTGGTGGCCCGCTGGGCGTCCGAGGGCTGTGCGGTGAACCGGCTGAGCCCGGCGGGCAGCGCGGTCGCCGGCGCCGACCTGCCGGCCGGCTCGATGGCCGAGCAGCCCCGGGAGGCCCCGGTGGTCCGGGCCACCCGCAAGCCGTTCCGGCTGCACAAGGTCCGCCGCCGCTGAGCCGCCCCGCCGGCCGGTCAGCTGAGTCGCCACCCTCGGGGCGCCCGGCGGTCAGGCGACGGCGACCGGGTCGAGCAGGCCGAGCACCTCGGTGAGCGAGGTCAGCACCGGGCCGTCCCAGCCGTGGTCGGCGTTGAACACCATGTGACCGGCCAGGTCCGGGGCGGCCAGCCGGACCGCGGTCATGCCGGCCCGCTCGGCGCCGGTGAGTTCCTGGCTGCCGCCGTCGCCGACGTAGAGGCAGTCGGCCGGCGTGAGGCGGAGCCGGTGGCAGGCGGCCAGGTAGAGCGCCGCGTCGGGCTTGCAGCGCCCGAGCTGCACCGAGAAGATCCGGACATCGAGCAGCGGCGCGACCGCGAGCTGGGGCAGGAACGCCGGCAGTTCGTGCGTGCAGTCGCTGATCAGGCCGGTGCGGACGCCCTGCCCGCGCAGCGCGGCCAGCACCGGCACCGCCTCGGTCCGCAGCCGGGTGTCGGCGCGTACCGCCCGGTGCCGGTAGGCGACGGCGTCGCGTACCGCCTCGTCGGAGGGATGCACGCCGGCCTGCCCGCAGACCCAGCGCAGGGTCGCCTCGGCGTCGCCGAACCGCCCGCTGGCGCGCTGGTAGTAGCTGCGGTCGAGCACCTCGATCAGGGTGTCGGCCGGGCAGCCGAGCAGCTCGGCGATGGTCCGGTGGGCGGACCCGCGCTGCACGCAGCGGGTCAGCGTGCCGAAGAAGTCGAACAGCACCGCCTGGTATCGGGGCATGGGGGAACGCCTCCGGACGTCGAGGGGGGATCGCCGGGACGCGCATGATCGTAACGGAGTGCTGACGGTAAGTGGTGTCGGATGGCGTGTGAGTATTGCTCTCCGTGTCCCACCCTCCGCACCGCCCGCCGCTCGACGCGCTGACCGTCGGCGCGCTCGCGCTGGCCGTCACGGCCGTCTCGTCCTCCGCGCCGCTTGTCGCGTTCGCCGCCGCGCCGGCGCTCGCCATCGCGTTCTGGCGCAACGTGCTCTCGCTGGCCGTGCTCGGTCCGGTCTCGCTGACCCGGCGGCGGGCCGAGTTCCGGGCGCTGACCGTCGGCGCGGGGCGCCGGGAGGGGCTGTACTGCGTACTCTCCGGGGTGGCGCTGGCCGCCCACTTCGCCACCTGGATGCCGAGCGCGCAGCTCACCTCGGTGGCCGCGGCCACCGCGCTGGGCGCCACCCAGCCGGTCTGGCAGGGGCTGATCGCCCGCTGGCAGGGGCGGCGGCTGCCCGCGGCGGTCTGGGCCGGCATCGCGGTCGCCGTGCTCGGCGCGGTGCTGGCCACCGGCGCCGACTTCAGCGTCTCCGGCCGGGCCTTCACCGGTGACCTGCTGGCCGTCGCGGGCGGCATGTTCGCCGCCGTCTACACCGCCTTCGGCGAGCGCGCCCGGGCCAGCATCAGCACCACCACGTACACCACCATCTGCTACGGCGTCTGCGCGGCGATCCTGCTGGTGGTCTGCCTGGCCGGCGGGGTACGCCTGCACGGCTACGACGGCGGCACCTGGCTGGCCATCCTCGGCCTGGTGGCCGGCGCCCAGCTGCTCGGGCACTCGATGTTCAACTACGCCCTCCACCGGGTCTCCGCCACGACGGTCAGCGTGCTGATCCTGCTGGAGGCGCCCGGCGCGGCGCTGATCGCCTGGGTCTGGCTGGGTCAGCTGCCCCGCCCGCTCGCCCTGCCCGGGCTGGCCCTGCTGCTGGCCGGCGTCGCCGTCGTCATCCTCGGCGGGGCCCGGGCCGGCCGCCGCACCGAGCCGGTCGCGGTGCCCGCCGACCCCGCCCCGCTGGCCGACTGAGCCGGCCGCCCGCCCGCCGAGTGTGGCCATTCCGCCTCGGCGTGGCCGGCACTTCGAGCAGAGTGCGGGGCGTGGAGGCGGGACGCGAACGGCACGACGACGAGGTCGAGCACGGGACCGTGGTCACCCCCTCCGCCGAGTTCCCGCCCCTCGACCCTGCGGAGCGGGCGGCGCTCGGCCGGATCGGGGAGCGGTGGCGCGCCCCGCGCGGCGACGGGGAACTGCCGGTCGACCCGGCCCTGGTCCGCAGCGACCGCCGGCCGGTACCGACCCGGTTCGGCCGGCTGGCGCCCTTCGAGATGTTCACCGTGGAGAAGCCGGACGAGCTGGTCGCCACCGAGCGGGCCAACGTGCCGGGCTCGCGGTCCGGACGGGCGCTGACCCGGCTGCGCCGGGCCCTTTTCGGGCCGCCGCTGTCCAGCGCCGCCGTGCTCTACGAGCGGATGCGCAAGCTGGTCGCCCTCCCGGTCCTCTCCTCCGACCTGCTCAGCTCGGTGGCGTACGGGCCGGAGGCCATGCTCGCCGTGCTGGTGCTGGCCGGCACCGGGGCGCTGGGCTCCTCGCTGCCCCTGGCGGCCGTTCTGGTGGTGCTGATGATCGCGGTCGGCGCGTCGTACCGGCAGACGATCCACGCCTACCCGCACGGCGCCGGCTCGTACGTGGTGGCCGGCGACAACCTCGGCAGTTTCGCGGGCCTCGCGGCGGCGGCCGGGCTGATGGTCGACTACGTGCTCACCGTGGCGGTGTCGGTGGCGGCCGGGGTGAACGCGGTGACCTCGGCGCTGCCCGCGCTGGCCCCGGCGACGGTGCCGCTCGGGGTGCTGGTGATCGCCGTGCTGCTCGCCGCCAACCTGCGCGGCGTACGCACCGCCGGCAACATCTTCGTGCTCCCCACGTACGCCTTCGTGGTGGCCGTGCTGGCGCTGCTGGTGGTCGGCTACGCGCGGGCGGCGGGCCGGGGTTTCGCGCCGGCGCCGCCGCCGTCGCTGCCGGCCGCCGAGGGGCTGGGCCTGCTGCTGGTGCTCCGCGCGTTCTCCTCCGGCGCGGTGTCGATGACCGGCATCGAGGCCGTGTCCAACGCGGTGCCGGCGTTCCGGCCGCCGGAGTGGCGCAACGCCCGGGCCACGCTCGGCTGGATGGTGTTCCTGCTGGTGCTGCTCTTCGCCGGGCTGACCGGGCTGATCCGGCTGGAGGGCCTGGTCCCGGTGCCCGGCGAGACGATGCTCTCCCAACTGGGCCGGCTCACCTTCCCGACCGGCCCCTGGTATCCGCTGCTCCAGGTGGCGACCACGCTGATCCTGCTGCTGGCGGCGAACACCGCGTTCAACGGTTTCCCCCGGTTGCTCTTCTTCATGGCCCGGGCCGGCCACGCGCCGCGCCGGTTCCTGCACATGGGGGACCGGTTGGCGTTCAGCAACGGCATGGCGGCGCTGGCGGTCGCGGCGGCGGCGGTCTTCGTGGCGTTCGGCGGGCACACCGAGTCGCTGATCCCGCTCTACGCCGTCGGCGTCTTCCTCGCCTTCACCCTGTCCCAGGCCGGCATGGTGGTGCACTGGCGGCGCCGACGCGGCCCGGGTTGGCGCCGGCGCCTGGCGGTGAACGGCGTCGGGGCCACCCTGTCCGGGCTGGTCCTGCTCACCGCCGCGGTGTCGAAGTTCACCGAGGGCGCCTGGGTGGTGGTGGTCGCGGTGCCGCTGCTGGTGCTGCTGTTCCGGCGGATCCACCGGCACTACACCACGCTGCACCACGCCCTGGCGCTGCACCCGCCCGCGCCCCCGCCGGCCGAGCCCGTGGGGTCGGCCGAGGGCGAGGAACTGCCCCAGGAGGTACGCCACCTGGTGGTGGTGCCGGTGGCCCGGCTGAACCGGGCGTCGCTGCGGGCCCTGGCGTACGCGGCGTCGCTGGGGCAGCCGACGCTTGCCGTGCACATCGCCCCGGAGGAGGCCGAGGCGGACCGGTTCCGTGAGCAGTGGCAGGCCTGGGGCGACCACCTGCGGCTGGAGACGATCGTGTCGCCGTACCGGGCGGTGATCGGGCCGCTCGCGCACTACCTGGAGGCGCTGCGCGCCACCCGGCCGGAGCTGACCCTGACCGTGATCGTGCCGGAGGTGGTGCTCCGCCGCCGCTGGCACCGTCCGCTGCACAGCCGCGCCGAGCAGCGGCTCCGTGCCGCACTGCGGGCCCTGCCCGGCGTGGTGGTCACCAGCGTCCCGGTGCACCTCGCCGAGTGAGCCTCAGACGTCGTGGACGTCGAGGACCTGGGTGGTGGGGGCGGCGTCGCCCAGCGCCTCGCGCAGCGCCACCCGCTCCGGGTCGACCAGGAACGCGTCGTAGCCGGCCCGCGCGGCGAACCGGATCACGTGCACCTCGGTCTTCCCGTCCCCGGTACGCAGCCGCCGCTCCAGCCGCCCGCCGTGCCGGCCGAGCAGGGCGAGCACCGCGTCCTCGTACCGCCGGCCGGCCTCGGGGCCGGCGCTCAGGTCGACCAGGGCGACCACCCGGAGCACCCCGGCCGGGTCCTCGACCAGCGGCTTCCAGAAGTGGTGGTCGACGTGCCCGCCCGGGATGCCGTCCCGGATGCCGGTGTCGGTGTAGCCGTGCCGGCGGTAGAAGTCCGGCGCCTGGAAGGAGAACGAGGCCACCGAGATCTCGGTGCAGCCGCGGCGCCGGGCCTCCTCCTCGGCGGCGTGCAGCAGCCGGCCGCCCCAGCCCTCGCGGCGGCGGTCCGCCCGCACCCAGACGGTGTTGATCCCGGCCCGGCCGCCCCAGGTCCAGCCGGTCAGCCCGGCCACCAGCTCGCCGTCGGGATCGGCCACCCGCACCGTCAGGTCGGCCTCGTCGGTGGCGTCGGTGGCGGCGTTGTTGAAGGCGGTGAGTTCCCGGTCGATCCGGGCGGCCAGCTCGTCGTCCGCGCCCCCGACGTGCAGGGTCGCTCCCTCGTGCTCGGTCATGCCGCGGAGTATGGCAGCGGCGGGAGGAGCGGGCAGGCCCGGCCACGGCTCAGGCGTCGATGCCGACGGCCTTGGCGCTGGCGGTCCAGAGCCGGGCCGCGAGGGCCGGGTCGGCCGCCTTGGGCAGCGGCCGGCGGAGCCGCCGGTCGGCGTAGTAGCCGCCGTCGACCAGCCGGGACGGGTCCTGGTTGGCCAGCCAGACCAGGGTCTCCGCGCCCTTCTCCGGGCTGCGGAACGGCAGCAGCCGCATGCCGAGGGCGACCAGGCGGCTGTCGTTGCCGAACCGGGTCCGCACCACGCCGGGGTGGAACGAGTACGCGGGCACCTCCGGCCAGCGCCGGGCCGCCTCGGCGGTGAACAGGATGTTCGCCTGCTTGCTGGTGCCGTAGGCGCGCATCGGCCGGTAGCGGCGCAGCGCGGCGTTGAGGTCGTCCGGGTCGAGCGCGCCGCTGCGGTGCGCGCCCGAGGCGGTCACCACCATCCGGCCGATCCGGTCCCGCAGCAGGTTGCTGAGCAGGAACGGGGCGAGGTGGTTGGCCTGCATGCTCAGCTCGAAGCCGTCGACCGTGGTGACCGGCTGGAGCACGATCGCCCCGGCGTTGTCGGCCAGCACGTCGATCCGGTCGTACGCGGCGCGCAGCCGCTCGGCGAGACCGCGTACGTCGTCGAGTACGGCGAAGTCGGCGCGGAACAGCTCGGGCTGCTCGCCGCAGCACTCGCGGACCCGTTCCCCGGCGGCGCGCAACCGGGCCGGATCCCGGCCGACCAGTACCACCCGGTCGCCGCGGCGCGCCAGGTCGACCGCGGCGGCCAGGCCGATGCCCGAGCTGGCGCCGGTCACCACCACGGTCCGACGCTCAGTGAGATCTTCCACAGGTCCATTCACCCCGGTCACGGCACGAGGTTACCGTGGCGTCACAACGCCCTTTGGGATCGTTAAGTTTCTCGTCTTTCACCTGGTGGCGTCGGCGTGCCCGCCGGACGCTGGAAGGAGCGCATCCATGGCCGCAGTCGGTCGCCCCCGCCGGTCCTGCCTCGCGGTACCCGGCTCCAGCGTCAAGATGCTCGGCAAGGCCCAGGGCCTCCCCGCCGACCAGGTCTTCCTCGACCTGGAGGACGCGGTCGCGCCGCTGGCCAAGCCGGACGCCCGGAAGAACATCGTGGCCGCGCTGAACGAGGGCGACTGGGCCGGCAAGACCCGGGTGGTCCGGGTGAACGACCTGACCACGCCGTGGACCTACCGGGACGTCATCGAGGTGGTCGAGGGCGCCGGGGCCAACCTGGACTGCATCATGCTGCCGAAGGTGCAGAACGCCGAGCAGGTGCACTGGCTCGACCTGCTGCTCACCCAGATCGAGAAGACGCTCGGCCTGGAGGTCGGCCGGATCGGCATCGAGGCGCAGATCGAGAACGCGGCCGGGCTGGTCAACGTCGACGCGATCGCGGCCGCCTCGCCCCGGGTCGAGACGATCATCTTCGGTCCGGCCGACTTCATGGCCTCGATCAACATGAAGTCGCTGGTGGTCGGCGCGCTGATCCCGGACTACCCGGGCGACCCCTACCACTACATCCTGATGCGGATCCTGATGGCCGCCCGGATGCACGACAAGCAGGCCATCGACGGCCCGTTCCTGCAGATCCGGGACGTGGACGCGTTCCGCGAGGTGGCGAAGCGCTCGGCGGCCCTGGGCTTCGACGGCAAGTGGGTGCTGCACCCGGGCCAGATCGACGCGGCCAACGAGGTCTACTCCCCGGCCCAGGCCGACTACGACCACGCCGAGCTGATCCTCGACGCGTACGACTGGTACACCTCGGAGGCGGGCGGGAAGCTCGGCGCGGTGATGCTCGGCGACGAGATGATCGACGAGGCGTCCCGCAAGATGGCGCTGGTGATCGCGGCCAAGGGCCGGGCCGCCGGGATGAGCCGCACCTCCTCGTTCACCCCGCCGGCGGAGTGACCGCGAGCCGCTGACCGCGACGGGCCGCCCCGACCGGGGCGGCCCGTCCGCGTCAGTAGCCGGTGTTGCTGCTGTCGGCGATCGCGCCGATGACGATCGCCACGATGATCAGGGCCATCAGGGCGGTGATGATCCAGCCGATGATGATGCCGGCCTTCGCCATGCCCTCACCCTGCTCACCCCGTTCCCGGATCTGCTTCAGGGCCACGTGGCCGAGGATCGCGCCGATCGGGGCGGTGATGCACGAGGTGATGCCGATCAACGAGAGCGCCAGCGCCGCGATGGCCAGGCCGTTGGTCCGGGTCGGTGGCGGGCCGTACGCCGGGTAGGCCGGCGGCGGGTAGCCGGCCGCCGCGTACGGGTCGCCGGGCGGGTAACCGGGGGCGGCGTACGGGTTGCCGGGCGGCGCGTAGCCGGGGGCGGCGTAGGGCGTCGGGGACTGCGGGCCGGCGTACGGGTCGGCGGGCGCGTACGGGTCCGCCGGGGTCGGCTGGGTCGGGATGGGGCTGCCGGTCATCGGCAGCGTCGGGTCGGCCGGCGGGCTCGACTGCGGCCCGGCCGCCGACGGGTCGTGCCAACCACCCGGCGGTGGGGGATAGCTCATCAGATCATCTCCATGGACGTGGTGCGGTCAGGGTAGCCATCGGTGGGCAAGTCGCAGGACCCCCTTTCCGGGTGCCGCGTTGCCCGGGGCGTCCACAGCGGGCAGGATCGCGGCATGGCACTTGACGCGCGCGGTGGTCGGTCACGACGGGACGTCAGCCGGCCAGGGCTGGTGCGCCGGCCCCGCGCCGGCGGCCCGGCCGGCTCCGCCGACCAGGACCAGCCGGCACCGCTCGAAGAGCCGGCCACCATGCGCCTGGACGGCCGGGTCGCCCTGGTCACCGGCGCGGGCAGTCCGGACGGCATCGGGTACGCGACCGCGCGCCGCCTGGCCGACCTCGGCGCCCGGGTGGCGATCGTCTCCACCACGCGGCGGATCCACGAGCGGGCCGGCGAGCTGGGTGTGACCGGCTTCGTCGCCGACCTCACCGACGAGTCCGAGGTGGGCGCGCTCGCCGACGCGGTGGCCGAGCAGCTCGGCGACGTCGAGGTGCTGGTCAACAACGCCGGCCTGGCCAGCCGGGCCAGCCCGGAGGTGCTCCGGCCGGTCGCCCAGCTGACCTACGACGAGTGGCGCGGCGAGATCGACCGCAACCTGACCACCGCGTTCCTGTGCAGCCGCGCGTTCATCGGCGGGATGGCCGAGCGGGGCTGGGGCCGGATCGTCAACCTGGCGGCCACCGCCGGGCCGGTCAACGCGCTGCCCACCGAGGCCGCCTACGCGGCCGCCAAGGCCGGCGTGGTCGGCCTGACCCGGGCGCTGGCCATGGAGATGATCGCGGACGGGGTGACCGTGAACGCGGTGGCACCGGGCATCATCCACACCGCGGCGTCCACCATGGTCGAGATCAAGCAGGGCCTCGGCACCCCGGTGGGCCGCCCCGGCACGCCGGACGAGGTGGCCGCCGCGATCGCCTTCCTCTGCTCGCCGGCCGCCTCCTACATCACCGGGCAGATGCTGGTGGTCGACGGCGGCAACAGCGTGCGGGAGGCGGAGTTCCGCTGACCGTCAGTAGCTGCTGCCGTTGTCCGAGTTGGCCCAGATGGCCAGGCCGATCCAGCCGCAGCAGACCAGCAGGCCGATCGCGGTGAAGACGTAGCTGAGGATCAGCCCCCAGGTGGCGAGCTGGTCGCCCTCCTCGCCGGTCTGCTTGATCTGCCGCTTCGCGAGGTGGCCGCAGACGATGCCGGCCGGGGCGAAGACGAACGCGAAGACCAGCGACAGGATGGCGAGCACGTTCGGCCCGCCGCCGCGTGGCTGCGGACCCGGGCCCGGCGGCCCGTACTGGCCGTACGGGGGCTGCGGGGCGTAGGGCGGCTGGGCGGCCCCCGGCGGCTGGTGCCCCCAGTGCGGCTGCTGCGGCTCCCCGTACGGCTGGCCGTAGGCCGGCGGCTCGTACGGCGACGGTGGCTGGTCCGGCTCGCCGGGTGGTTGGCTCACGCCCTCATCGCCCCCTCGCCTCGCAGGTCGACGGCCCTCTCTCTTGCGGACGCTACCCGCAGCGGTGAACCTTTTCACAGCGGTTGTATGGACTGGTCACCTTGGCTCCGCCGGTCCCGGGGCCGATACTGACCCAGCGTTCAGTTACCCACGAGTAATGCGTCGATCCCCCGGAGGCTGAGATGGCCCGACTCGCCCAGACGCCCGGCCTGACCGATGTGCAGCGGTCGATCCTGGAAACCGTCCGGGAGTTCGCCGACAAGGAGATCATCCCGCACGCCCAGCGGCTGGAGCACGCCGACGAGTACCCCACCGACATCCTCGACGGGATGCGCGAGATGGGGCTGTTCGGCCTCACCATCGACGAGGAGTACGGCGGTCTCGGCGAGTCCCTGCTGACCTATGCCCTCGTGGTGGAGGAGCTGTCCCGGGGCTGGATGTCGATCTCCGGCATCGTCAACACCCACTTCATCGTGGCGTACCTGATCTCCCAGCACGGCTCGGCCGACCAGAAGGCCCGGCTGCTGCCCCGGATGGCCACCGGCGAGGTACGGGGGGCCTTCTCGATGTCGGAGCCCGAGTGCGGCTCGGACGTCTCGGCGATCAAGTCCAAGGCGGTCCGTAACGGCGACAACTACGTGCTCAACGGCCAGAAGATGTGGCTGACCAACGGCGCGTACTCCTCGGTGGTCGCCACCCTGGTCAAGACCGACACCGGGGCCGACTCGGTCTACGGCAACATGAGCACGTTCCTGCTGGAGAAGGAGCCCGGCTTCGGCGAGACCGCGCCCGGCCTGACCATTCCCGGCAAGATCGACAAGATGGGCTACAAGGGCGTCGAGACCACCGAGATGGTGCTCGACGGCGTGACCGTTCCCGCCTCCGCCGTGCTCGGTGGCGAGGAGAAGGTCGGCCGCGGCTTCTACCAGATGATGGACGGCATCGAGGTCGGCCGGGTCAACGTGGCCGCCCGCGCCTGCGGCATCTCCATCCGCGCCTTCGAACTGGCCGTCGCGTACGCCCAGCAGCGCCGCACCTTCGGGCAGCCGCTCGCCAAGCACCAGGCCGTCGCGTTCAAGCTCGCCGAGATGGGCACGAAGATCGAGGCCGCCCACGCCCTCATGGTCAACGCGGCCCGGCTCAAGGACGCCGGCCAGCGCAACGACGTCGAGGCCGGGATGGCCAAGCTGCTCGCCTCGGAATACTGCGCCGAGGTCGTCCAGGAGGCCTTCCGCATCCACGGCGGCTACGGCTACTCCAAGGAGTACGAGATCGAGCGCCTGATGCGGGAGGCCCCGTTCCTGCTCATCGGCGAGGGCACCTCGGAGATCCAGAAGACCATCATCTCCCGGGGCCTCCTGAAGGAGTACAAGCTCTGACGGCCGCCCTGGAGCCCGTGTTGATCAAGAAGTTTGCGTCGGATCCGGCCGCGCCCCCGACGCAAACTTCTTGATCAACGGGGCTGGGTGGGGTTTGGTGCAGGGAGGTGTCGACGGGCGCGGGTGACCAGTGCCTTTGGGTTGTCGGCGTAGAGCCGGATTTCTTTCACCGGTGTGCTTGGTCCCTTTGGTAGGCGTACCGACAGGGGTTCTCGCAGCATGACGTCCACTGCGGTCTGGCTGCCTACGCCGAGGTTCAGCACCGTGGGGTCGTCCGGGTCGTACTGGACGGCTCGGCTGGACGGCAGTGAACGGTAGCGGGCCTCGACCCGGGCTATCGCGCTCCACGGGATCATGACGTCCAGCGAGGCGCCGTTGCGGATCCGCAGGCCGGTGTCGTCGGCGACGTGCGGGTGGATCCGCAGGCTGGCGAGCAGCCCGACCATCCACAGCACGCCCCAGACGCCGAGCCCGATGGCGGCATGCCGCACCGTGGGCCAGCCGACGGTGTGCCGGAGGATCAGGTCGAGGACCGGGATCTCGATGGTCGACAGCGCGATGAACACCCCGTGGATCGGCTGCACCACGCCGACGTACGCGAACGTCTCCGCGCCGGGCTCTACCGGGTAGGGCCGTCGCAGGACCCACCGGGCCAAGCTGCGCCACATGCCCCACTCGTACGCGACCGCGCGGCGAGCCAGCCTGACCACGTCGACGCCTGCCATCCCCGGCCCATCCCTTCTTTTGCATTACAGTTGCAACGTAAACGCTGGCCGGGGGACGTGTCAATGCAGTCGTATTGTGTAAGCATGTATGGATGCCGAAGCGGGTCGACCACCGGGAGCGCCGCGCCCTGATCGCGGACGCGCTCATGCGGGTCGCGGCCGAGCAGGGACTGGAGGCGGTCAGCCTCCGGCACGTGGCCGCAGCGGCCGGCGTCAGCTCCGGGATGGTGCAGCACTACTTCCGCACCCGCGACGAGATGATGACCTTCGCGCTCGCCGTGGTCCGCGACCGCAACGAGGCCCGGGTGACCCGGGCGATCGCGGCGCTCGGGGAGACACCGGCACCGCGTGAGCTGCTGCGGACCATGCTGGCCGAGCTGCTGCCCCTGGACGAGGAGCGTCGCGCCGACGGCCGCGTGGCGCTGGCGTTCCTGGCCTACACCGCCGTACGCCCGGCCGTCGCCGCCGCGCTGCACGACGAGACGGCCGCCCTGCTGGGCTTCATGGCCGGCCTGATCCGTGCCGGGGCGCGCTCGCCGGTGGATCCGGAGCGGGCCGCGGTCGGGTTGCTGGCCGTGATGGAGGGGCTCGGCATCTACCTGCTCGGCGGGCACTACCCGCCGGAGACCGCCCTGGCCGCCCTCGACACCCAACTCGACCTGCTCTTCGGCCCCGAGCCGCCGGCCTGAGCCGGCCCCGACACGAGGCCTCAGCCGCGGCGGGTCAGGCCCCCGGCGGCGCGCTCGATGATGAGGCAGCGGTCCTCGACGTAGTCGATGCCCGCCTCCTCGGCGATCCGCCGTGCCTCGGCCGAGAAGATCCCGAGCTGCAACCAGACCGCCGGCGCGCCGATCGCCACCGCCTGCCGGACCACCTCGACGGCGTCCCGGGCCGGGCGGAACACGTCGACCAGGGCGACCGGGTGCGGGATGTCGGCCAGCGTCGGGTACGCCTTCTCGCCGAACAGCTCGTCCACCGTCGGGTTCACCGGGATGATCCGCCAGCCGTGCCGCTGCATCTCCAGCGGCACGCGGTGTGCGGCCTTGCCGGGGTCGCGGGACGCGCCCACGACGGCGATCACGGCGGAGTCGGCGAGGATCTGCTGGGCGGAACGCATTCCCCGAGCCTAGCCGCCGCCGGCGCCCGACAGCCCGGCCCGGCCCGGCCTCACAACAGGGAGAGCTGTTCGGCCGCCGGGGCGGGCGGGCTGGGCAGTTGGCGGTTGTCGCCGGCCTCGCCCCGGTGCAGCCCGTGCCGGCGGGCCGCCATCCGCACCCGTGCGGTGACCTCCCGCTGGTACGCCTGCGGCGCGTACGCCCCGGCCTGGTAGAGCTGCCGGTAGCGGGGGACCAGGTGCGGGAACTCGCGGGCCAGCCAGTGCGCGTACCACTCGCGGGCGCCGGGGCGCAGGTGCAGCGGCAGCGGGGTGACGGAGGTGGCCCCGGACGCGGCGATCGCGGCCACCGTGGCGTCGATCGACTCGTCGTCGTCGCTGAGCCCCGGCAGGATCGGCGCCATCAGCACCCCGACGGCGAAGCCGGCGTCGGTGAGCTGGCGTACCGCGTCGAGGCGGCGGCGCGGGCTCGGCGTGCCCGGCTCGACCGCCCGCCAGAGCGCCTCGTCCACGAACCCCACCGAGTAGGACAGCCCGACCCGGGCCACCTCCGCGGCCTGGCGCAGCAGCGGCAGGTCGCGCAGCATGAGCGTGCCCTTGGTCAGGATCGAGAACGGGTTGGCGAAGTCGCGCAGCGCCTCGATGATCCCGGGCATCAGCCGGTAACGCCCCTCGGCCCGCTGGTAGCAGTCCACGTTGGTGCCCATGGCGATGTGCGCGCCGCGCCACTTCGGGGCGGCCAGCTCCCGGCGTGCCAGCTCGCCGGCGTTGACCTTGACGATCACCTTGCGGTCGAAGTCCGCCCCGGCGTCGAGGTCGAGGTAGGTGTGCGTGTTGCGGGCGAAGCAGTTGTGGCTGACCACCCCGTTGGCGATGAAGTCGCCGGTGCCGGTGGTGATGTCCCACAGCGGCAGCTCCAGCCCGAGGTCCTCGATGCGGGTCACCCGCAGCCGGGCCCGGCACTTGAGCGCCATGCCCTCGATCGAGCGCTTGCCGGTGACGGCCGGGTCGGCCAGGTGGAAGAAGCGCAGCCGCTCCGGCAGGCCACCGGTCAGCCGGAGCTGGCGCACCCGGTTGAGGTTGCCCGGGTCGTCGAGCACCCACCGGAAGCCGAACCGGTCCAGGGCGGCGCTCACCCGGTCCCGGCTCCCGTCGTCGCCGACGCTGATCCGGAAGACACCCCGCCGGCAACTGCCCGCGGCGTCGAAGGTGCCGGCCAGGAGGCCCAGCCACCAGTCGTCGGTCGGCTCGTCCGCGGGGCGGACCAGCTCGGCGACCGCCTCGGCGTCACCGGGCCGGGCGGTACGGATCGCGGTCGTCGACCGGCGGCCGGCCCGGACCGGCGGGCCGGACACCCGCTCCGTGCCGATCCCGGCGTCGGCGAGGAACCGCTCCGCGCGCTCCAGCGCCTCCTCGTCGGCGGTGGCCAGCCGGAAGCGGCTGCCGGGGTGGTCGGCGTCGCGCACCACGGCGCAGAGGTATCCCCGCCGGTAGTCGGCGGAGCGCTTCGGGGCGGTCGCGAACCGGCCGGTGCCGAGCAGCCGGTTGCGGGTCGTCAGGTAGGGCCGCCGGCCGCCGCCCCGCATGCTGCCGGTCACGTGCTTCCAGCCGCGTTCGGTGAGGAACCGGTGGTCGCCGCTGGCGACCAGCGTGGTGCCGTCCTCCAGGGTCACCCGGTGGGCGCGCTTCACCGTCGACCACTTGTCGAGCACCGTGGTCACCACGTAGTGCCGGTAGGCCCCGCGCCGCTCGGTGCCGTAGATCCGGTCGCCGACCTCCAGCTCGCTGATCGCCTTGGTGCGGCCGTCGGCCATCAGGACCGGCGTGTCACCCGCCAGGCAGTAGACGCAGGCATGGGAACAGCCCCGGTAGGGGTTGATCGTCCACTCGAACGGGACGCGGGACTGCCCCGGCACCCGATTGATGATCGACTTTGCCCGCACCTCGTAGAAGGTCATGTCGGCGAAGCCGGGGGTGTCGAAGGTGCGGGCGATGGCGCCGGGGAGCGCCAGCGGCAGGGGTGGAGCCGCTGGCGCTGCCCCGTCGGGAGTCCCCTCGTCCGGGGGAGCGGAGAGGTTGTCCCAGCGCATGTGCCTCATTCGAACACGCGTACGAACGAAGCGCAAGTGAATCGCCGAACACCGGCCACCGGAGCGGGGCGGGCGGGGTGCAGGATGGGGGTATGGAGACGTCGACCTTCGTCTACGACGGCGACTGCGCGTTCTGCACCCGGTGCGCGCGGGTCATCGAGCGCTGGATCCCGACCCGGGCCCGGGTGCTGCCCTGGCAGTTCGCCGACCTCGACGCGCTCGGCCTGACCGCCGCCGAGTGCGAGGAGGCGGTGCAGTGGGTCGGCGGGGACGGCGTACGCGCCGCGGGGCCGGACGCCATCGCCCGGCTGCTCGGCGACAGCAACCCGATGTGGCGGATCGCCGGCGCCGGCCTGCGGCTCCCTCCGGTGCGCGCCGCCGCCTGGCCGGCGTACCGCTGGGTGGCCCGCAACCGCCACCGGCTGCCCGGCGGCACCGCGGCCTGCGCCGTGCCGTCCGCCGGCCGCAACTGACCCGTCGGCTCGTCCCGGCCGGTCAGGCGGGCAGGCCGGTGCAGGCGACCCCGTCGATGGTGCAGGCCGTGGGCGTGGCGCTGATCGCCGCGCCGTTCACCCGGAACGTCACCCGGGCCGTGCCGCCACCGGGCACCCGCCCGGTGTCCCCGTCCGGCACGAAGGTCCACCTCGCGCCGTCCCGGCTGGTCCGGGCGCCGGTCACCGAGGTGACCTGGAGCGACTCGCGGGGCAGCACGACGACGAGGGTCCAGTCCGCGGCCGCCGCCGGCCCCGGGTTGCTGATCGTCACCGCGGCGCCGTAGCTGAGCAGGGCGCTCTCCTCGACGGCGAAGTCGG
>NZ_JBSSLX010000089.1:0-21293 GCF_053890995.1 Micromonospora sp. I033
GGGCGGATGCGCGCCCTGGCCTACCCGGAGCTGGTCGGTGACCCGGAGCCCGGCGACCGGGTGCTGCTCAACGCCGGCGCCCTGCTGATGGGGCTCGGCACCGGCGGCTACGCGCTGGTCGTCGCCCTGCCCGACCGGCTCCCCGCCGACCCGCCCCAGGCCGCCGACACCCGCGACGCCGGACACCTGGTCAAGGCCCGCTACACGCCGTTGCAGCCGATCCTGCTCGGCGTGGACGAGGAGGCCTCCCCGCACCACGCGCGGCTGGCCGCCGCCGAGTCCGTCGACGGGATGCCGGTGGTCACCGCCGACCTGCACTCCGCGCTGCCGGCGATCCTGGCCGGCGTGCACGCCGACGCCCCGGACGCCCGGGTGGCGTACCTGCTCACCGACGGCGGGGCGCTGCCGGCCTGGTTCTCCCGCACCCTCGCCGGGCTGGCCGACCACCTCGCCGGCACGGTCAGCGTGGGCCAGGCCTTCGGCGGCGACCTGGAGGCCAGCACCCTGCACAGCGGCCTGCTCGCCGCGCGGCACGTGCTCGGCGCCGACGTGGCGATCGTCGCCCAGGGCCCCGGCAACCTCGGCACCGGCACCCGCTGGGGCTTCTCCGGGGTGGCCGTCGGCGAGGCGGTCAACGCGGTCGCCACGCTGGGCGGGCGGCCGGTCGGCTCGCTGCGCCTGTCCGACGCCGACCCGCGCCCCCGGCACCGCGGCGTCTCCCACCACAGCCTCACCGCGTACGGCCGGGTCGCCCTGGCCCCCGCGGAGCTCGTCGTGCCGGACGGCCTCGACCCGGCCCTCGCGGCCGAGGTCGCCGCGGCGCTGGCCCCGCTCGCGGCGCGGCACCGGATCGTCACCGTGCCCACCGATGGCCTGGACGCGGCGCTGCGGGCCAGCCCGGTCGGCCTGTCGACGATGGGCCGCGGGCTCGACGGCGACCACGCCTACTTCCTGGCCGCGGCCGCCGCCGGCCGGCACGCCGCCCGGCTGCTCGGCTGAGGGGTCAGCGCGCCCCGTAGCCGTGCGCGACGATGTGCGCGGCCGCCCGGGTGTAACCCGCCGGGTCGGCCGGCGCCAGCGTGCCCAGGCCGTCGACGTAGCGGTTGTACATGCAGAACGCGGCGGCGATCAGCACCGTGTCGTGGATCTCCAGGTCGGTGGCGCCCTCGGCGCGGGCCGCCTCGACCAGCTCGGTGGTGACCTCCCGGCCGCCGCGCTGCACCGCCCCGGCGATCCGCAGCAGCGCCCGTAGCTTCGCCTCGACCGGCGCCGCGTCCAGGTCCCGGCGGACCTGTTCCACCAGCGGCATCCCGTCCGGCAGCTGGGCGGCGGCGAACGCCGAGTGCGACGCGCAGCAGAACGTGCAGGCGTTCAGCCCCGACACGTACGCGGCGACGAGTTCCCGCTCCCCCGCGGTCAGCGTGGGATGCGGGGCGTGCAGCAGCGTGTCGGCGAGGTCGAGCAGTGGCTTGGCGGTCTCCGGCCGGTAGCGGGCCAGCCCGTTGATGCCGGGGTGGGCCTGCTCGTCCAGACCGAGGTCGATGTGTGCGATGACGTCACCCTCCCGTGCCCGCGCCGGCGCGGGCCGGCGGGTCGAATACGGTCGATGTGACAACCTTCCCGGGCGGGCGGGGCGGAGCGCAACTCCCCCGCCGCGGGTTCCCGGCGGTCAGCCGGCCAGGAAGATCAACGCCAGCCAGGCGCCCACGATCAGCACCAGCGCCGCGGCCAGCACCCAGGTCGGCACGGTGTATTCGCCGCGGCGGTTGCGCTCGACCTCGGCGCGGATCTTCTCCCGGCGCCGGTCGATCCAGTTGAGCTTCTCGGTCCCGCTGTCGCGGCCGGGGCGCGTCTCGCCGCCGGGGCGGCCGGAAGGTTCGGAAGTGTCCATCGCGACGCCAGCGTACCCGTGGGCCGGCGGCCGGTGCCCGCCGCACCGGCCGCCGGCCCCGGGTCACATGCTCGCGATGAGTCGCTCCACCCGCTCGTCGTACGCCCGGAACGGGTCCTTGCACAGCACCGTGCGCTGCGCCTGGTCGTTCAGCTTCAGGTGCACCCAGTCCACCGTGAAGTCCCGCCGCTTCTCCTGGGCGTGCCGGATGAACTCCCCGCGCAGCCGCGCCCGGGTGGTCTGCGGCGGGGTCTCCTTCGCCTCGAAGATCTCCGGGTCGGTGGCCACCCGGTCCACCTCGCCGCGCCGCTCCAGCAGCCCGTACAGGCCCCGGCCGCGCCGCAGGTCGTGGTAGGCCAGGTCCATCTGCGCCACCCGCGGATGCGACAGCGGCAGGTCGTGCTTGCGCTGGTAGCGCTCGATGAGCCGCAGCTTCGTCACCCAGTCGATCTCCCGGGCCACCGGGTCCAGGTCACCGGTCTCCACGGCCCGCAGCACCCGACCCCACAGCTCGACGACCCGCTTGGCGGTCTGGTCACCGCCCCGGCGCTCGACGAACTCGGTCGCCTTGGCGAGGTATTCCTGCTGGATCTCCAGCGCGGAGACCTCCTTGCCGGAGGCCAGCCGCACCTTGCGCCGGCCGGTGATGTCGTGCGACACCTCGCGGATCGCCCGGATCGGGTTCTCCAGCGTCAGGTCGCGCATCACCACCCCGGCCTCGATCATCCGCAGCACGATGTCGGCCGTGCCGACCTTGAGCAGCGTGGTGACCTCGTTCATGTTCGAGTCGCCGACGATCACGTGCAGCCGCCGGTAGCGCTCGGCGTCCGCGTGCGGCTCGTCCCGGGTGTTGATGATCGGCCGGCTGCGGGTGGTCGCCGAGGAGACGCCCTCCCAGATGTGCTCGGCCCGCTGCGACAGGCAGTAGACCGCGCCGCGCGGCGTCTGCAGCACCTTGCCCGCGCCGCAGATCAGCTGCCGGGTGACCAGGAACGGGATCAGCACGTCGGCCAGCCGGCCGAACTCGCCGTGCCGGGACACCAGGTAGTTCTCGTGGCAGCCGTACGAGTTGCCGGCCGAGTCGGTGTTGTTCTTGAACAGGTAGATCTCGCCCGCGATGCCCTCGTCGTGCAGCCGCTTCTCCGCGTCGACGAGCAGCCCTTCCAGGATCCGCTCCCCCGCCCGGTCGTGGGCCACCAGGTCGGTCACCGAGTCGCACTCCGGCGTCGCGTACTCCGGGTGCGAGCCCACGTCCAGGTAGAGGCGGGCTCCGTTGCGCAGGAACACGTTGCTCGACCGGCCCCACGACACCACCCGCCGGAACAGGTACCGCGCGACCTCGTCGGGGGAAAGCCGGCGCTGCCCGCGATAGGTGCAGGTGACGCCGTACTCGGTCTCGAGGCCGAAGATTCGCCGCTCCATGATGTGACATTAGCCGCCCGGGGCCCCAGATGGGCAGCGCTCAACCCAGCGGTCTCATCCGCACCGGGCCGGGCATTCCCCGCGTTCGCACATCCCACCGCCGGGTACGGTCCCAGCCGTGAGAATCCTCGTCACCGGCGGCGCCGGCTTCATCGGCTCGGCGTACGTCCGGCGGCTGCTCACCGGCGCCGAGCCGGACCTCGCCGCCGGCACCGTCACCGTGCTCGACGCGTACACCTACGCCGCCACCGAGGCCGCCCTCGACCCGGTCCGCGCCGACCCGAGGCTGCGGATCGTCCGCGGCGACATCCGCGACACCGCCCTGGTCGACGCCACGGTCGCCGGCCACGACGCCGTCGTGCACTTCGCCGCCGAGTCGCACGTGGACCGCTCCATCGCCGCCGCCGCCGACTTCGTCACCACCAACGTGGTCGGCACCCAGAACCTGCTCGACGCGGCCCTGCGCCACGGCGTGCGCCGCTTCGTCCAGGTCTCCACCGACGAGGTGTACGGCTCCATCGCCACCGGCGCCTGGACCGAGCAGGCCCCGCTCGACCCCAGCTCGCCGTACTCGGCCAGCAAGGCCGCCGGCGACCTGCTCGCGCTGGCCTACCACCGCACGCACGGCCTGGACGTCGTGGTCACCCGCGGCGCCAACACCTACGGGCCGTACCAGTACCCCGAGAAGATCATCCCGCTCTTCGTCACCAACCTGCTCGACGGGCACGACGTGCCCCTCTACGGCGACGGCGGCAACGTCCGGGACTGGCTGCACGTCGACGACCACTGCCACGGCGTCGCGCTCGCCCAGACCCGCGGCCGGGCCGGCGGGATCTACCACCTCGGCGGCGGCGCCGAGCTCACCAACCGGGAGCTCACCGGCCGGCTGCTCGCCGCCTGCGGCGCCGGCTGGGAGCGGGTCCGACCGGTCGCCGACCGCAAGGGCCACGACCGCCGGTACGCCCTCGACACCACCACCACCCGCCGCGAACTGGGCTGGACGCCCACGGTCGACCTCGACGCCGGGCTGGCCGCCACCATCGCCTGGTACCGGGACAACCGCGACTGGTGGACGCCGCTGAAGCCGCACCGCTGAGAGCCCCACGCCGGGGCGGTGGCCCGCAGGTGATCGACTCCAGGTCGGCGAGGTGGTGGCTTCCGGCCCCGGCGATACCGCCACCTCGGCGAGCCGGAGTGGATCACGACTCGGCACCAGACGAGTCGCCCGGCCGGCGTCACTCGCCGGGCTGCTCCTCCTGCGGCTGGCCCTCCAGGTCGGCCGAACCCGCCGACGTGGTCGGCTTCTTCGCCTCCTCGGTCGGCACCGTCGGGGTCTTCGCCCGACCCGGCGCCGGCGCGGCGTCCGCGCCCGCCTCCCCGTCCAGCAGCGCCGTCAGCGCCGCCCCGGTGATCCGCCGGAACGTCCGCCCCACCCGGCGACGGTCCAGGACCGCCACCTCCAGCTGGTTCGCCGCGATCGTGCGGGCCGCCCCGCCCTCGCCGCCGACGCTGCTCAGCGCCTTCACCGCGGCTTGGACCGCCTCCGACAGCGACATCTCCGGCCGGTGCTCGTTCTTCAGCACCCCGGTGATCGCCTCGGCCTGGCCGCCCATCGCCATCCGGCCCGGCTCGTCGTTGACCGACCCGTCGTAGGTCAGCCGGTAGAGCGAGTCGTCGTCCGGCGTGGCGCCCACCTCGGCCACGCAGATCTCCACCTCGAACGGCTTCGACTGCTCGGTGAAGATCGCACCCAGTGTCTGCGCGAACGCGTTCGCCAGGCCCAGCCCGGTCACGTCCCGCCGGTCGTAGCTCAGGCCGTTGAGGTCGGCCATCCGCACCCCGGCCCGGCGCAGGTTCTCGAACTCGTTGTACCGGCCCACCGCGGCGAAGCCGATCCGGTCGTAGATCTCACTGACCTTGTGCAGCGTGCTGGACAGGTTCTCCGCGACGAAGAGCACCCCGTCGGAGTAGCTCAGGACCACCGCGCTGCGGCCCCGGGCGATGCCCTTGCGGGCCAGCTCGGAGCGGTCGCGCATGATCTGCTCGGGCGAGGCGTAGAACTGCATGGCCACGGCGGCGGTTCTCCTTCGGGCGCTGTGCTGCGGACTGCTGACTCAGGTGAGGTGGGAGCGGGGTCAGCCGCCCGGATTCTCCATCCGGCCGGACACCACGCCCTCCGCGATCGCCGCCGTCTCGGCGTCGGTGAGCCGGTGGGTGCCCTCGGCCGTCGCGGTCATCACCACCGGGTAGATCCGGCGGGTCAGGTCGGGGCCACCGGTCGCGGTGTCGTCGTCGGCGGCGTCGTAGAGCGCCTCCACGGCCAGTCGCGTGGCGTCGTCGATCGACAGGCCCGTCCGGAACCGCTTCTTCAGCGCGGACTTGGCGAACAGCGAGCCGGAGCCGATCGCGTCGTAGCCGGTCTCCTCGTAGGGGCCGCCGGTCACGTCGAAGCTGAAGATCCGCCCGGCCCGGGCCGGGTCGGCGGCCGCCAGGTCGAAGCCGGCGAACAGCGGGATCACCGCGAGGCCCTGCATGGCGGCGCCCAGGTTGCCCCGGATCATCGAGGCCAGCCGGTTGGCCTTGCCGTCGAGGGACAGCATCGCGCCCTCGATCTTCTCGTAGTGCTCCAGCTCCACCTGGAACAGTCGCATCAGCTCGATGCCGATGCCCGCGGTGCCCGCGATGCCGACCAGCGAGTACGCGTCGGCCGGGTGCACCTTCTCGATGTCCCGCTGGGCGATCAGGTTGCCCATCGTGGCGCGCCGGTCGCCGGCCATCACCACGCCACCGCTGGCCGAGATGGCCACGATGGTCGTCGCGTGCGGCGCCATGTCGGCGGCCATGCCGGGCGGCAGCGGCCGACGGCCGGGCAGCATCTCGGGAGCCACCTTGCTCAGGAACGTTGTGAAGGAGGACGTCCCCGCGTTGGTGAACACATCTGGAAGACGCCCGGATGGATCAAAACCCGCTGCCACGTGGTTCCTCTCAGGTACGTGATCGCCCTGGCCAGCCTCGCGGGACTGTCACGGAACTGGCCAAGACCACCGTTGCAGTTGAAGCAGAGTATCCCGCGCACCCATCCGGTGCGATGATCGTGGTCCACATGTTCCGGATCGAGGTCGCCGGGGACCGCGCCGGCGCGGCGCCGCCCGGCGAGGGGCTTCCGCTCCCCGTATCCGCACCCGCGACGGCACCGCCAGGAAGCGGGCCGCCGCGCCGGTCCTACCGTAGAACGCCGGGCTGTCCGGTCGTGCCGGCTCGCGAGGGAGGCCCTCCCCGGGCCGCGTCGCCGGAGGAACCGGCGCCTTCGCAATGCACGAAACGGACATTACGGTCATTCTCCGCCTTTCTGCACGTATCCCCTCACGAACTCCTCTGCGTTCTCCTCCAGGACGGAGTCGATCTCGTCGAGCAGGTCGTCGACGTCCTCGGTGATCTCGGCGTGCCGCTCGGCAACCTCGGGGTTGGCCTGCGCGGTGACCTCCTCGACCTCCTCGTGGGACTTGCCGGACTGGGTCTGGCCGCCTTCTTGGGTCGCCATGGTGTGCCTCCTCCACGTTCCCTGCGATCAACTTACCTCGCGCCGACGACGAAAGGCCCGTCGCGCGCCGGGTTCCGGCACGGGACGGGCCTTCCGGCATCCGGCTCAGCCGCCGGTCAGCATCTCCAGCAGGTCCTTGGCGCTCTCGCAGCGGTCGAAGAGCGACCCGACGTGCTTGCGGGTGCCCCGCTCGGGCTCCATCATCGGCACCCGGACCAGCGACTCGCGGCCCACGTCGAAGATGACCGAGTCCCAGCTCGCGGCCACCACCTCCGAGGCGTACTGGGCGAGGCAGCGACCGCGGAAGTAGGCCCGGGTGTCCTCCGGCGGCTCGGTCATCGCCGAGCGGGTCTGCTCGTCGGTCAGCAGGGTCTTCATCGAGCCCCGCTGCACCAGCCGGTGGTAGAGGCCCTTCTCCGGCCGCACGTCCGAGTATTGGAGGTCGACCAGCTGGAGCTTGTGCGAGCCCCAGCCGAGCTTCTCCCGCTCCCGGTAGCCCTCCAGAAGCCGCAGCTTGGCCACCCAGTCCAGCTCGTCGGCGCAGAGGAAGGCGTCCCGGCCGAGCCGGTCCAGCACGCTCTCCCAGCGGTCGAGGACGTCGGCGGTCTGCGCGTCCACGTCGCTGCCGTAGCGGTCGTCCACGAAGGACCGGACCCGCTCCAGGTAGGCCCACTGCACGTCCAGGGCGGTCAGCTTGCGGCCGTCGCGCAGCCGCATGAGGTGCTTGAGCCCCGGGTCGTGGCTCACCGCGCGCAGCTCACTGACCGGGTCGGCGATGCCCAGGTCGGGGCCGAGCGCCTTCTCCTCGATCATGGCGAGGATCAGCGCCGTGGTGCCGACCTTCAGGTACGTGGAGATCTCGGAGAGGTTGGCGTCACCGATGATGACGTGCAGCCGGCGGTACTTGTCGGCGTCCGCGTGCGGCTCGTCCCGGGTGTTGATGATGGGCCGCTTGAGGGTGGTCTCCAGCCCCACCTCGACCTCGAAGAAGTCGGCGCGCTGGGAGATCTGGAAGCCGCTCTGGCCGCCGTCCTGGCCGATGCCGACCCGGCCGGCGCCGCAGACGATCTGCCGGGTGACGAAGAACGGCGTCAGGTACGCCACGATGTCGGCGAACGGGGTCTGCCGCCGCATCAGGTAGTTCTCGTGGGCGCCGTAGCTGGCGCCCTTGTTGTCGGTGTTGTTCTTGTAGAGGTGGATCGGGTGGGTGCCCGGGATGGTGGCGGCCCGCCTCGACGCCTCGGCCATCACCCGCTCCCCGGCCTTGTCCCAGCGCACCACGTCGAGGGGGTTGGTCACCTCGGGCGTGGAGTATTCCGGGTGCGCGTGGTCGACGTAGAGCCGGGCGCCGTTGGTGAGTATGACGTTGGCCAGCCCGAGATCCTCGTCGGCGAGCGCCTCCGCCGGGTCGTAGGCCGCCCCGGAGTAGGTGAACCCGCGGGCGTCGCGCAGTGGCGACTCCTCCTCGTAGTCCCAGCGGGCCCGGCCGCCCCGGTTGAGTTCCGGTCGTGCCCCGTAGGCGTTGACCACCTGGGAGGAGGTGACCATCGGGTTGGCTCCGGCCTGGCCGGGCACGGAGATCCCGTACTCGACCTCGGTGCCCATGATCCGTCTAACGCTCATCGACCTGCCCGCTCCGCTCGCCCGTCCCGGTCCCCCGTCACGTCGAGCGTAGTCGCCGTCACGCGGGAAGGGGGCGCGGCGGCCCGGGGCGTGACGGTGTGGCGGGGCACGGCTCCGCCGGGCGGGGACGCGCGGAGGCCCGCGGCGCGCTGCGCCGCGGGCCTCCGTCGTGCCGTCGGACTACAGGTACTGGCCGGTGTTGCTGGCGGTCTCGATGGACCGGCCGGCCTCGGCGCCCTTGCCGCCGGAGACGAGCGTGCGGATGTAGACGATCCGCTCGCCCTTCTTGCCGGAGATGCGGGCCCAGTCGTCGGGGTTGGTGGTGTTGGGCAGGTCCTCGTTCTCGCGGAACTCGTCGACGCAGGCGTCGAGGAGGTGCTGGAGCCGGAGCCCCTTGCGGCCGGAGGTGAGGAACTCCTTGATGGCCATCTTCTTGCCCCGGTCGACGATGTTCTGGATCATCGCGCCGGAGTTGAAGTCCTTGAAGTAGAGGACTTCCTTGTCGCCGTTGGCGTAGGTGACCTCGAGGAAGCGGTTCTCCTCGGTCTCCGAGTACATCCGGAGCACGACCGCGTCGATCATGGCCGCCACGGTGGCCTGCGGGTCGCCGCCGTGCTCGGCCAGGTCGTCCGCGTGCAGCGGCAGGCCGGAGAGGATGTACTTCGAGAAGATGTCCTTGGCCGCCTCGGCGTCCGGCCGCTCGATCTTGATCTTCACGTCGAGCCGGCCGGGGCGCAGGATCGCCGGGTCGATCATGTCTTCCCGGTTGGAGGCGCCGATGACGATGACGTTCTCCAGGCCCTCCACGCCGTCGATCTCGCTGAGCAGCTGCGGGACGATGGTGTTCTCCACGTCGGAGGAGACGCCGGAGCCGCGGGTGCGGAAGACCGAGTCCATCTCGTCGAAGAACACGATCACCGGGGTGCCCTCGCCGGCCTTCTCCCGCGCCCGCTGGAAGATCAGCCGGATGTGCCGCTCGGTCTCACCGACGTACTTGTTGAGCAGCTCCGGGCCCTTGATGTTGAGGAAGAAGCTGGTGTGCTTCTCCTCGCCCCGCCGCTCGGCGATCTTCTTGGCCAGCGAGTTGGCCACCGCCTTGGCGATCAGCGTCTTGCCGCAGCCGGGCGGGCCGTAGAGCAGGATGCCCTTCGGCGGCCGGAGCTGGTGCTCGCGGAACAGGTCGGCGTGCAGGAAGGGCAGCTCGACCGCGTCGCGGATCTGCTCGATCTGGGAGTGCAGGCCGCCGATGTCGGTGTAGTCGACGTCGGGCACCTCCTCCAGGACGAGCTCCTCGACCTCGCTCTTCGGGATCCGCTCGTACGCGTACGCCGAGCGGGGCTCGATCATGAGCGAGTCGCCGGCCCGGATCGGCGCGCCGATCAGGGTCTCCGCGAGGTGCACGATCCGCTCCTCGTCGGAGTGGGAGACCACCAGGGCCCGGTCACCCGCGGCGCCGTCGGGACCCGCGAGGATCTCCTTGAGCATCACGACCTCGCCGACCCGCTCGTAGCCGAACGCGTCGACGATGTTGAGCGCGTCGTTGAGCAGGACCTCCTGGCCGCGGCGCAGCTCGTCGACCTCCAGCGAGGGCGAGACGGCCACCCGGAGCTTGCGCCCGCCGGTGAACACGTCCACCGTGCCGTCGTCGTGCTTCGCCAGGAAGACGCCGTAGCCGCTCGGCGGCTGGGCGAGGCGGTCGATCTCCTCCTTGAGCGTCACGATCTGCGCGCGAGCCTCCTTGAGGGTGCTCACGAGCCGCTCGTTGTTCTCGGTCAGCCGCGCCAACTGGGCCTGGGTGGCCGCCAGCCGCTCCTCGAGCTGCCGGACGTGTCGGGGGCTTTCGGTCAACTTGCGCCGCACCAGGGCGAGTTCCTCTTGAAGGAACGCGACCTGCGTGGAGAGATCGTGGGCCTCCTTCTCCCACCGTGCGGCGCGCGAGTCCGCGTCGTCGCTGCGTGCCACGTCCCACCTCCCCGAGGGGCTTCAACGTTCTGAGCTAACACTAGCCGCTATGAGCCCGATTCGGTCCTCCGCAACGCGCTCGTCACCGAAGCTTGATCGCCAAGGGCTGGTCGACGGGCGGGTACGGGCGTTCGGGTACCGTCGGAGCGTGGGACGGGAGAACATGGGGGGTGCTTCGTGACCGACGTCGCGACGGACCAGCTGCAGGTCTGGGTGGATCAGGACCTGTGCACGGGTGACGGGCTGTGCGTGCAGTACGCGCCGGAGGTCTTCGAGTTCGACGTCGACGGCCTCGCGTACGTCAAGGGGCCCGACGGCGAGCTGCGGCTGACCCCGGGCGCCCGGGTGGACGTGTCGGAGCACCTGCGCCTCGAGGTGATCGACTCGGCGAAGGAGTGCCCGGGCGAGTGCATCCACGTGGTGCGCGCCAGCGACGGCGCCGAGGTGGCCGGCCCGGAGGCCGAGGACTGACCTGACGCACGCCGCGGGCCGGGGACGCGCGTCCCCGGCCCGCGGCGTCTCTACAGCATGGGGCGGCCGACGACCGAGGCGACCAGCCGGGCGAACTCCTCCAGGCGGGCGATCTGCCCGGCGCCGCCGTCGTCGAGGGTCTTGCCGAAGCGCAGCGCGTCGTGCCGGGGCGCGCCGACCACCTCGTCGCTGGGCGGCGCCTCGTCCAGCGAGCTGAGCAGCAGGTAGACGTCGATGCTGTCGACCCGCACCTCGCCGTTGTCGGCGCGGGTGAGCCGTCGGCGGCAGCCGACCTCGGTGACCGTGGAGACCGGCACCACCCGCAGCGAGGAGGTCATCGAGCCGGCCGGCCCCTCCCCCGGCGGGACGTCCTCGCCGTGCCAGAGCACCAGCCGGCTGCCGTCGCAGACGACGACCTCCTGCCACACCCCGTTCACCTCGTTGACGAAGCGTTCCAGGGTGAAGCCGAGCACGGAGGCGCCGCGCAGCACCCCGCCGAGGGCGTCCAGGGCGATGTCGGGGTCGCGCAGGTAGGCCCGGGCGGCCGACTCCAGGTCGGCGTAGGGCGACCAGTCGGGGAAGACGGCGGGCAGGTCGCCGTTGCCGTAGCCGGGGCTGCTCATGCCACCGCCTCCCGGCCCGCGCGCCGCCGCCGGTCCGGACCGCCGGGGCGGGCGCGGCGCCCGCCGCGTGCCCCGATCCGCTCGCTCATGCCACCGTCTCCACCCGCTCGGTGTCGTCCCCGCCGGGACCCATGATCCGCCCGCTCATACCCGTCCGCGCCGCGGGGTCACGCCCGGTCCGGCTCCTCGGCCCCGGCGGCCGTCTGCCGGGCCGCCTCGGCCGCGCGCAGCGCGTCCCGGCGCTGGGCGTACGCCTCGGCGCCCTTGCTGGGCTTGCGCCGCCGCGGCGGGGCGGTGACCCCGGGGGCGAGCTTGCGCGCGGAGACCAGGAAGGCGGTGTGCGCGATCATGCGGTGGTCGGGCCGGACCGCGAGCCCCTCGGCGTGCCAGTCCCGGACCAGCGACTCCCAGGCGCGCGGCTCGGTCCAGCCGCCCCGCTCGCGCAGCGCCTCGACCAGCTCGGAGAGCTGCGGCGTGGTGGCCACGTAGCCGATCAGCACACCGCCGGGGACCAGGGCCCGCTCGACCATGTCGAGCATCTCCCAGGGGGTGAGCATGTCCAGGATGATCCGGTCGAAACCGGTCTCGGTGCACTCGGCGACGTCACCGACGTGCAGCCGCCAGGCGGGGTGCGGGCCGTTGAAGAACGCCTCGACGTTGCGCCGGGCGATCTGGGCGAAGTCGTCGCGCAACTCGAAGGAGTGCAGCTCGCCCTCGGTGCCGACCGCCCGCAGCAGCGAGCAGGAGAGCGCGCCGGAGCCGGCGCCGGCCTCCAGGACCTTGGCGCCCGGGAAGATGTCGCCCATGGCGACGATCTGCGCCGAGTCCTTCGGGTAGATCACCTGGGCGCCGCGCGGCATGGAGAGCACGTAGTCCGACAGCAGCGGCCGCAGGGCCAGGAACGCGGTGCCGCCGCCGGCGGTGGTGACCACACTGCCGTCGGGGAGGCCGATGAGCGTGTCGTGCTTGAGGATCCCCCGGTGGGTGTGGAACTCCTTGCCGGGCTCCAGCGTCACGGTGTGCATCCGGCCCTTCGGGTCGGTGAGCTGGACCCGGTCGCCGGGCCGGAACGGCCCCCGGTGGACAGGAGGCAGCGCCGGGACGGTGGAGGTTTCTGCGGTCACGTGTTCGTCTTCCGTTTGGGTTCCAGGAGCTGGGCGAGATCCGCGAGGTGCAGGACGCCGACCACATCTTCGCCTGCCGTCACGACGTACTGCGCGCCCGGGTGGGTGCGCACGGCCTCCAGCACCCGCTCGCCGTCCGCGCCGACCGGCAGCGCCGGCACGGTGTCCAGGCCGCGGGCCACCGCGTCCACCGCGAGCCACGGCCGCCGTTCCGGGGGTACGGCGGCGGCGCGGGCCGGGTCGACCAGGGCGACCGGGCGGCCGGCGGAGTCGACCACGGTGAGCGCGGCGTCGGGGATGGCTCCCTCGGCGCGGCGGCGCTGCGCCTCGGCGAGCGGGGTGCCGGAGGGCACCGGCAGCAGCGGGCGGGCCAGCCGGGCCAGGTCGACCAGCGGCAGGCGACGGCCGATCCGGGCCATCCGGATGGACTGGCCGGCGCCCCGCCACAGGGTCACCGCGACCAGCAGCATCAGCGGCAGGGCGAGCGGGGCGAGCGCCCGGCGCAGGGTGAGCAGCACCACCAGCGCCAGGGTGGCGACCGCCACGGCCCGGCCGATCCAGCCGGCCACCTCGGTGCCCCGGTGCCGGTCCCGGGTGAGGGCCCAGACCGCGGCGCGCAGCGCCCGGCCCCCGTCCAGCGGCAGCCCGGGCAGGCTGTTGAAGACGGCGACCACGACGTTGCTGACCGCGAGCTGGAAGGCGAGCTGGTGGGCGAGGGTGCCGGCGGGCAGGGCCAGGGTGGCGGCGACCGCCCCGACGCCGAGCACCGCGGAGACGGCCGGGCCGGCGAGGGAGACCAGCAGGTCGACCTTGGGGCTGGGCGCGTCCCGGTCCATCTCGGTGTAGCCGCCGAGCAGCTCCAGGGTGATCCCGCGCACACCGATGCCGTACCGGCGGGCGGTCAGCGCGTGCCCCAGCTCGTGCAGCAGCACCGAGCCGAGCAGGGAGACCACGAAGCCGAGGCCGACCAGGTAGCCGCCGAGGTGGCCGAGGTCGAGCTGGCGGCGGGCCAGCGCCGCGTAGAGCACGGTGACGACCACGGTGAGCAGCAGCATCGACGCGTCGACGCGCAGCGGCACCCCGAAGACCCGGCCGAGGGTCAGCCCGGGCCGGCGCGACGGTCGGGTCCGCTGCTTCACCGGGTCGATGCTACGCGGGGCCGATCATGCCCCGGTGCGGCGACGGCCGCCCTGTCACACCGGTGCCCTAACCTTCCGGGCATGACGGCGGAACCGGTGATCGACACGCAGCCCGACCCGACGGCGGTGGTCCCTCCCACGGTGCGGGCGTCGCTGTCGCCGTCGCGGGCGGCCGACTTCAAGACCTGCCCGCTGCTCTACCGGTTCCGCAGCATCGACCGGCTGCCCGAGCGGCCGACCGTGGAGCAGGTCCGGGGCACGTTGGTGCACGCCGTGCTGGAGCGGCTGTTCGACCTGCCGGCGGCGGCCCGGACCCCGGAGTCGGCCGGCGACCTGGTCGCCCCGCAGTGGGACAGGCTGGTCACCGAGCAGCCGGAGCTGGCGACGCTGTTCGCCGAGGGCGACGCGGCCGCGCTCGACGGGTTCCTCCGCTCGGCGGCGGCGCTGCTGGAGGGCTACTTCACGGTGGAGGACCCGCGCCGGCTGGAGCCGGCCGAGCGGGAGGCGCTGATCTCCGCGGTGGTCGACGACGAGTTGCTCATCCGGGGCTACCTCGACCGGCTCGACGTGGCGCCGGACGGCGCGCTGCGGGTGGTCGACTACAAGACCGGCGGCGCCCCGCGCGAGGCGTTCGAGGCGCGGGCGCTGTTCCAGCTGAAGTTCTACGCCCTGGTGCTGTGGCGCACCCGGGGGGTGGTGCCGCGGGTGCTGCGGCTGCTCTACCTCAAGGACGCCGAGGTGTGCGACTACTCCCCCGACGCCGAGGAGCTGCTGCGCTTCGAGCGCACCGTGGTGGCGCTCTGGCAGGCGATCGAGCAGGCCACCGCGCGGCAGGACTTCCGCCCCCGGCCGAGCCGGCTCTGCGACTGGTGCAGCCACCAGGCGCTCTGCCCGAGCTTCGGCGGCACCCCGCCGCCGTTCCCGGTGGCCGGCCCGGCCGACCCGCTCACCGACGCCCGGTCCCGGCCGGCCGCGCCCGGCGCGGACGAGTGACCCTCCTCCTCGCGGAGGAGGCCGGGTTCGGCATCGGCGACGAGGGCCGGCGCCGGGCGGCGACTAGCGTCGGAGCATGACCAACCGGGTGCGCGCGTGGGCGCGGGACCGCCCGCTGGCCGTGGACGCCGGCACGGCCGTCGCGCTGGCGCTGGTGGACGCGGCGTTCCTGCTGCTCACCCCGCGGGAGCTGCGGCCCGAGCAGCTCTGGGCGGCCCTGGGCTGGAGCGTGCTCTGCGCCGCGCCGGTGGCGATCCGCCGGGTGGCCCCGTGGCCGGCGGTGGGCGCGGCGGTGGCCACGCTGGCCGTGCCGGTGCTGGTCCAGCACGCGCCCACCACCCAGGGCCTGACCTTCGTGGTGCTCACCTACACCATGGCGGCGCACCGGCCGCTGCGCCCGGCCACCCTCGCCGCGCTGCTGCTCTGGGTGCCGGTGGTGCTGGCGAACGTGGTCGCACCGCTGGACAACGTGCTCGACATGGGCCCCGGCGTGCTGGTGCTCAACAACCTGCTCACCGGCTCGGTGGCGTACGCGGTGGGCCGGGCCGTGCAGGCCCGCCGGCAGACCACCCGGATGCTGCGGGAGCGGGCCCGGATCGCCGAGGCCACCCAGCGGTCGCTGACCGAGCAGGCGGTGGCCGACGAGCGGCGCCGGATCGCCCGGGAGCTGCACGACGTGGTGGCCCACCACGTGAGCGTGATGGGCGTGCTGGCCACCGGGGCGCGTCGGGTGCTGCGCCGGGACCCGGACGCGGCGGACGAGGCGATGGCCACGGTCGAGGAGACCGGCCGGGCCACCCTGCGGGAGCTGCGCCGGCTGCTGGACGTGCTGCGCACCGACGCCGAGCCGGCCGCCGAGCTGGCCCCGCAGCCGGGGTTGACCGGCATCGAGGCCCTGGTCGAGCAGGTCCGCGAGGCCGGGCTGCCGGTCACGCTGCGGGTCGACGGCACGCCGGGGCCGATGGAGGACGGGGTGGCGCTGACCGTCTACCGGATCGTGCAGGAGGCGCTGACCAACGCCCTCAAGCACGCCGGCCGGGCCACCGCGCTGGTCCGGCTCACCGTGACCGACGGCTTCCTGGCGGTGGAGGTCACCGACACCGGGCGCGGCCCGGGGCCGGCGGCCGACCGGATCGGGCACGGGCTGGTCGGCATGCGGGAACGGGTCGCCCTCTACGGTGGGTTCCTGCGGACCGGCCCGCGGCCGGGCGGCGGCTTCCGGGTGTACGCGCGGATCCCGCTGGAGTCGGCCGGGGCGGTCCCGGCGTGACCGGCACCGGGCCGAACGAGGGAGACCGATGACCGACAGCAGCGCCCCCCGTCCGGTGCGGATCCTGCTCGCCGACGACCAGCCGTTGCTGCGTACCGGGTTCCGGATGGTGCTGGGCACCGAGGACGACCTGGACATCGTGGCCGAGGCCGGCGACGGGGTGGAGGCGGTGGAGCTGTCCCGGCGGTTGCTGCCGGACGTGGTGCTGATGGACATCCGGATGCCGCGGATGGACGGGGTGGCGGCCACCCGGGCGATCGTGGACGCGCGGCTGCCGGTGCGGGTGCTCATCCTCACCACCTTCGACCTGGACGAGTACGTGGTCGGCGCGCTGCGCGCCGGGGCCAGCGGCTTCCTGGCCAAGGACGTGCCGGCCGAGGACCTGGTCACCGCGATCCGCACGGTGGCCGCCGGGGAGGCGGTGGTGGCGCCGCGGATCCTGCGCCGGCTGCTGGACCGCTTCGCCGACGTGCTGCCCGATCCGGCGGCCACCCCGCCGAAGGCGTTGCACGCGCTGACCGAACGGGAGCGGGAGGTCCTCGTGCAGGTGGCACGGGGGCTGTCCAACGCCGAGATCGCCCGGGAGCTGTCGGTGAGCGAGACCACCGTGAAGACCCACGTCGGGCACGTGCTGACCAAGCTGGGGCTGCGCGACCGCGTGCAGGCGGTGGTGCTGGCGTACGAGACCGGCCTGGTCCGCCCCGGCGGGTGAGGTGGCGCCGGTCACCTACCGTGACCATCGGCGACGCGGCGAGGTTGACCATGACGCGACGTGAGGTTCTAGCGTCGGCGGCGCCGGCCGGTCAGGGATGACCCTGAGTCGCCATCGGGGGTGACCCCAACGGAAATTCCGGCGACGGTTCCGCCCGGGGACGGACGGTTCCGCGCCCGGCTGCGGCGAGGATGGAACCGCCGCACCGACCAGCGGGGGCGGTGCGGATCAGCAGGCTGACGGAAGAGGTAGATGACGTGACCGCGACGGTAGGGCAGCAGGCGCAGGCCGCGGCCCGGGCCAGCGACGTGTGGAAGGTGTACGGCAGCGGCGAGGCGCAGGTCATCGCGCTGCGGGGGGTGAGCGCCGAGTTCGAGCGGGGCCGGTTCACCGCGATCATGGGGCCGTCCGGCTCGGGCAAGTCGACGCTCATGCACTGCCTGGCCGGTCTGGACACGGTGACCCGGGGCACCGTCATGATCGGTGACACCACGGTGACCGGGCTCGGCGACGCCGGCCTGACGAAGCTGCGCCGCGACAAGGTGGGCTTCATCTTCCAGCAGTTCAACCTGCTGCCCACGCTCACCGCGCAGGAGAACATCCTGCTGCCGCTGTCGATCGCCGGCCGCAAGCCCGACCCGGCCTGGTACGACACGGTGATCGACACGGTCGGCCTGCGGGAGCGGCTCGGGCACCGCCCGGCCCAGCTCTCCGGCGGCCAGCAGCAGCGGGTGGCGTGCGCCCGGGCCCTGGTCGCCCGCCCGGAGGTGATCTTCGCCGACGAGCCGACCGGCAACCTGGACTCCCGCTCCGGCGCCGAGGTGCTCAACTTCCTGCGCAACTCGGTGCGCGAGCACGGCCAGACCATCGTCATGGTCACCCACGACCCGACCGCCGCCGCGTACGCCGACCGGGTGGTCTTCCTGGCCGACGGCCAGATCGTCTCCGAGCTGATCGAGCCGACCGCCGACACGGTGCTGGACACCATGAAGAAGCTCGACGCGCCGGCCGAGGTGGGCAGCTGATGTTCCGCGCCACTCTGAAGAGCCTGCTGGCGCGCAAGCTGCGCCTGCTGCTGTCCGGCCTGGCGGTGGTGCTCGGCGTCATGTTCGTCTCCGGCGCGTTCGTGCTCACCGACACCCTCGGCCGTTCCTTCGACGCGGTCTTCTCCGACGCGTTCTCCGACGTCGACGTCAACGTGGCCGCGAAGCCGAAGGTCGCCCTCTCCGAGGTCGAGGGCGAGCAGGTGGCCGCCCCGGTGCCCGCGTCGGTCGTCGACCGGGTCAAGGCGGTGCCCGGCGTGACCGACGTCCGCGGCGTGGTCAACGCCGACGGGGCCCGGCTGATCGGCAGCAACGGCAAGGTGGTCACGTCGTTCGGCCCGCCGCAGCTCGGCGAGAACTGGCTGGGCGAGAGCGACCTGGTGAAGCTGCGCGAGGGCCGCGCGCCGCAGGCCGACGACGAGATCGTGGTCAACGCGGCACTGGCCCAGGCCGCGAAGGTGAAGGTCGGCGACCGGGTCGGCGTGCTGACCCTGGCGCCGAAGAAGGAGTTCACCCTGGTCGGCGTCTTCGGCTACAGCGGGGGCCGGGACTCGATCGGCGGGGTCAACGAGGTCGCCTTCACCACCCCGGTCGCCCAGCAGCTGATGCTCGGCAAGCCGGACGTGTTCTCCAACGTGACCGCACAGGCCGCCGGCGGCACCACGCCGGAATCGCTGCGGGACGAGGTGGCCCGCGCCCTCGGCACGGACTACGAGGTCAAGACCGGCAAGCAGCTCGCGGACGACGCGTCCGCCGGCCTGAAGGAGGGGCTGTCCTTCTTCAACAAGATCCTCCTCGGCTTCGCCGCGGTGGCGCTGCTGGTCGGCACCTTCCTGATCCTCAACACCTTCTCGATCATCGTCGCCCAGCGCACCCGCGAGCTGGCGCTCATGCGGGCCATCGGCGCGAGCGGGCGGCAGATCATCGGCTCGGTGGTGCTGGAGGCCATCGCGGTCGGCCTGATCGCCTCGGTGCTCGGGCTCGCCGCCGGCATCGGGGTCGGCGCGCTGCTGGCGTACCTGTTCGGGAAGCTGGCCGGCGGGCTCACCCTGGCCGGGCTCGGTGTGCCGCCCGCGGCGGTGATCGGCGCCTTCGCGGTGGGTCTGGTGATCACGGTGGTGGCGGCGCTGCTGCCGGCGCTGCGCGCCTCGCGCATCCCGCCGATCGCCGCCATGCAGGATGTCGCCACGCCGGACCGGCCGCTGACAAAGGTGACCGTCGGCGGGTCCGTGGTCACCGCGATCGGCGCGGGCCTGCTCTTCCTCGGGCTCGGCGGCCACGCCGGCGGCAACACCCTCGCCACCATCCTCGGTGGCGTGCTGTTCGCCTTCATCGGCGTGGCGCTGCTGACCCCGCTGATCAGCCGGCCGGTCGTCGCCCTGCTGGGCACGATCTTCGCCTGGTCGGTGCCGGGCAAGCTGGGCCGGCTGAACTCCGGCCGCAACCCCCGCCGCACCGCGATCACGGCCGCCGCGCTGATGGTCGGCATCGCGCTGGTGACCGGGGTGACCGTGATCCTCGACTCGGCCAAGGGCAGCATCAGCGCCCTGGCGGAGGACACCATCAAGGCGGAGCTGGTGATCTCCGGCGCCCAGGCCGGCCCGCGGCCGCCGAGCTTCGACCCGGCGGTGCTGGAGAAGGCCGCCACCATCCCCGGAGTGCGGCTGGTCGACGGCGAGTACGGCGACATGGCCACGCTGAACGGCGAGCGGACCTGGGTGGCCGCGTCCAGCGACGTGGCCGCGCTGCAGCAGATCTTCGGGGCGAAGGCGAGCGCCGGTGACATCAGCCGGCTCGGCCCCGACCAGATGCTGGTCAGCTCGGACACGGCGACGTCCCGCAACCTGTCGGTCGGCTCGACGGTGAACGTGCAGCTGTCCCGGGGCGAGGCCCGCACCTACACGGTCAGCGGCATCTACGAGAGCTCGCAGCTGACCAACCCGGTGGTGCTGCCGCCGCAGGCGGCCGCCGACTTCGCCATCCCGCAGCCCATCCAGGGCTTCGTGCAGCTCGCCCCGGGCACCTCGGTCGACGCGGTGCAGCCGCAGATCGAGCGGCTGCTCGCGGACAGCCCCGAGGTGTCGGTGGCGGACCGGGCCGCGTTCATCAAGCAGCAGACCAGCCAGCTGGACACCCCGCTGCGGATGATCCAGATCCTGCTGGCGCTGGCCATCGTGATCGCGGTGCTGGGCATCATCAACACCCTCGCCCTGTCGGTGCTGGAGCGGACCCGGGAGCTGGGCCTGCTGCGGGCGATCGGCCTGCGCCGGGCGCAGACCATGCGGATGATCACCGTCGAGGCGGTGGTGATCTCGATCTTCGGCGCGCTGCTCGGCGTCGTGGTCGGCACCGGCCTCGGCGCGGCCGTGGTCCGGGCACTCAAGGACGAGGGCATCACCGACCTGGTCCTGCCCTGGGGCCAGATGGTGACCTTCCTGGTCCTGGCCGCGATCATCGGCGTGGTGGCCGCGGTGCTGCCCGCCATCCGCGCCGCGCGGATCAACGTGCTGGGCGCCATCGCCCACGACTGACCCGGCACGCGCGACGGCCCCCGCCACCGGAGTGTGGCGGGGGCCGTTTCGTCCCCGCCGGGTCGGCGCCCGCTGCCAGACTTTCGGCCACGGGGGTGAGGGGTGTGCCGGACGACGCCTACGCGCGGGCGCTGGAGAACGCAGAGCGGTTGCTCGGCCAGCCGCTCACCCTGCCGCTCGGCCCCGGCGAGCCCGCCGTCGGCGCGGACTTCCGGCGCCTGGCCACCCTGCACACCTTCGGTGACGCGTGGCCGCGCGAGGGCCTGGACCTGCGCTCCCGTTGCCTGGTGTCGGTGGCGATCGCCGCGGCGCTGGGCACCCACGAGCCGCTGCGCGGGCAGCTGCGGATCGCGCTGCACTCCGGGGTGAGCCGGGAGGAGATCGTCGAACTCTTCATCCACCTGGCCGCCTACGCCGGCGCCGCGCGCGCCTTCGACAGCTACCAGATCGCCGTGGCGGTGTTCGGCGAAGCCCGCTGACCGGTCAGGCGGCGCGTTCGCCGAGCAGCGCCGCGAGCAGCTCCAGGTCCGCCGCGGTCAGGCTCTCCAGCTGGTGTACGCCGTCCGTCGGCGGCAGCGGCACCTCGGCGGGTACGGCGAGCACGGCGGCCCCGGCCGCGAGGGCGCTGGCCACCCCGGTCGGCGAGTCCTCGATCGCCACACACCGCTCGATCGGCACGCCCAGCAGCCCGGCCGCGGTCAGGTACGGCTCCGGATGCGGCTTGGCCGCCTCCACCTCGTCGCCGCAGACCACCGCGTCGAAGCTGTTCCGGCCCAGGGTGTCGAGGGCGACCTCGACCAGCGGCCGGGTGCTGGAGGTGACCAGGGCGGTGGGGATGCCCGCGGCGCGGACCGCGCGCAGCAGGGCCAGCGCACCCGGCCGCCAGCGCAACCCGTCGCGGAACAGCTCCAGGATCCGGGCGTTGATCCAGTCGGCGCTGGCCTGCGG
>NZ_JBSSLX010000090.1:0-21200 GCF_053890995.1 Micromonospora sp. I033
CGGCCACGCCGACATGCCGTGGGCGGCGCCGACGAAGGCGCCGGCCAGGGCGGCGATGGAGTCCGAGTCGCCGGCCGTGGTGGCACCCCGGGCCAGCGCGCCGACCGGGTCGTCGGCGTGCCGCAGCGCGCAGAGCAGCGCGGTCGCCAGCGCCTCCTCGGCGATCCAGCCCTCGCCGGTGAGCCGACACGGGTCGTCGCCGTCGTCGGGGCGGCCCAGCGCCGCGTCCAGCCGGCCGAGCGCACGCAGGCACTCGTCCCAGCCCCGGGCGATGAACTCCTCCGCCGTCCGCTCGCCCGGACGCTGCCACAGGTCGCCGAGCCAGTCGGCCCGGTAGACCGTGCGCTGCCCGTGGGCGCGGTCGGTGAGCAGCCCGGGCAGCTCGGGCAACTCGGCGCCGTCGCGCAGCAGCCGGACCGCGTACGCGGTCAGCTCGCTCGCGGCCAGGCCGGTGGGGTGGCCGTGGGTCAGGCCGGCCTGGAGCTGGGCCAGCCCGGCCATGGTGTCGAGGTCGACGTCGAGCAGCCCGACCGGGGTGACCCGCATGTTCGCCCCGCAGCCCTTCGAGCCGGCGACCGTCGCGTCCTGCCAGCGGGTGCCCCGGTCCAGCTCGGCGCAGGCCCGCAGGCAGGTCATGCCGGGCGCGCGGTTGTTGTCCGGGCTGACCGCCCAGTCGAGGAACCGCCGCCGCAGCAACGGCTCCACCGCCTCCGCCGTCCAGGCCGGCGCGTCGTGCAGCGCCCAGGCGACCGCCAGCGCCATCTGGGTGTCGTCGGTGACCAGCGCCGGGTCGCCGGCCAGCTCCCGGGGGCCGGCCGGACCGTAACGACGGACGATCTCGGCGACGGTGAGGAACTCGGTGGGCTTGCCCAGGGCGTCGCCGTAGGCGAGGCCGAAGAACGAGCCGGAGGCGCGGCGCGGGGCGGAGTCGATCACGGTGGCGATCATGCCCCGGCCGCGCAAGCCCCGGGCGGCCGGGATCAGTCCCAGCAGAGGCAGAACGGGTGCCCGGCCGGGTCGGCGTAGACCCGCCAGCCGTCCCCCTCGCCGGGCAGCCGGCGGGCGCCGAGGGCCAGCGCCGCCTTCTCCGCGGCCTCGATGTCGTCGACCGTCACGTCGATGTGGAACTGCTGCGGCCGCTCCGGGTCGGGCCAGGCGGGGGCACGCAGGTTGAGCGCCTTCTGGAAGGCGAGACGCGGCTGGTGGCCCGGCGGGCCGCCGAGCACCACCCAGTCGTCACCGTCGGAGTTGTCCTCGATCAGCGGGAGGCCGAGCAGCTCCGCGTAGAAGCCGGCCAGCGCGCGCGGATCGGGGCAGTCGATCACCACGGAACGCAGCTGTCCAATCATGCCCGTCATCCTGCCCCCGGCGTACGACAGGAAACCTCACTCCTCGGCGAGCCGCCGGCCGGCGTCCCGGCACGCGGCGAGGACCGTCCGCACGTACGCCGGGGTGGCTCCGGCCAGGCCGCAGGCGGGGGTGACCACCACCTGCTCGGCGAGCCGGCGGCGGGGGAAGCCGAGCTGGTCCCAGACCCGGCGTACCCGGTCGGCGACCTGGGCCGAGGTCGGCGCGCGACCGGCCGGCGGCGGCAGCGCGGGCGCGGCGCCGGCCAGCAGCCCGAGCCCGGCGTCGACGGCCTCGCCGAGGGGGTCCAGGTCGGTGACCAGTTCCAGGTCGAGGGCGACGCCGACGGCCCCGGCGGTGCGGATCAGCTCCAGCGGCACGTCCGGGGCGCAGCAGTGCACCACGGTGGGCACGCCGGCCGCCTCCAGCACGCCGCTCAGCAACGCCCGGGCCACCTCGGACTCGACCGCCCGGTGGGTGCCGAAGCCGCTCTCGGTGGGCACCCGGCCGGCCAGCACCGCGGGCAGGGACGGTTCGTCGAGCTGGAGCAGCACCGTGGCGCGGGGAAGGCGCCGGGCCACCGCCGCGACGTGCCCGCGCAGCCCCTCGCCGAGCGAGCCGGCGAGGTCCCGGACCGCGCCGGGGTCGCGCAGCAGCCGGCCGCCGATCGGCAGCTCCAGCGAGGCGGCCAGGGTGAACGGGCCGGCGGCCTGGATCTTGACCGGGCCGGCATAGTCCTCGGCCTGCTCGGCGAGCTGGTCGAGGTCGCGTTCCATCAGGTCGCGGGCGCGGCGCAGGTCCTTGCCGGGGCGCGGGGCGATCCGCCAGCGGGCCGCGTACAGCTCGACGGGCAGCTCGACGAGGAGGCCGCCGGTGCGGCCGATCAGGTCCGCGCCGGGGCCGCGGGCGGGCAGCTCCGGCAGGTGCGGCAGGGCGGGCAGCTCACCGAGCACGATGCGCTGCGCCTCGGCCACGTCGGTGCAGGGCAGCGACCCGATCCCCGTCGCCGCCCCCACTCCCCACGGCCAGGACGTCTCAGTCACCGTCGCAGCCTATCCACCGTTCCGCGGCGGGCGCGGTGGGATGTCAGCCGGTGATGGTGGCGGAGCCGAGGACGACGTCGCCGGCCGGGTCCGGGCGGTACGCGACGATGGCCTGGCCGGCGGCCACCCCGCGGACCGGGCGGCGCAGGTCGGCGTGCAGCCCGTCGGCGTCCAGCGACACGGTCGCCGGCACCACGTCGCCGTGCGCCCGGAGCTGCACCTCGCACTCGATCGGGCCGGTGGGACGGGCGCCGCCGGTCCAGACCGGGCGGGTGGCCCGGACCCGGTCGACCTCCAGCGCCTCGGCCGGGCCGACGGTGACCGTGTTGGTCTTCGGGGTGATGGAGAGCACGTAGCGCGGGCGGCCGTCCACGGCGGGGCGGTCCAGGTGCAGCCCGCGCCGCTGCCCGACGGTGTACTGGTAGGCGCCGGTGTGGCTGCCGACCACCGCGCCGGTGAGCGCGTCCACCACCTCGCCGGGGGCCTCGCCCAGCCGCTGGGCCAGGAAGCCCCGGGTGTCGCCGTCGGCGATGAAGCAGATGTCGTGCGAGTCGGGCTTGTCGGCCACCGCGAGGCCGCGCCGGGCGGCCTCGGCGCGCACCTCGGCCTTGGTCGAGTCGCCGAGCGGGAAGATCGACCGGTCGAGCTGCGCCCGGGTGAGCACCGCGAGGACGTACGACTGGTCCTTCGCCGCGTCGACGCTGCGCCGCAGCAGGCCGTCCGGGCCGAGGCGGGCGTGGTGGCCGGTGACGACCGCGTCGAAGCCCAGGGCCACGGCCCGGTCGAGCACCGCGGCGAACTTGATCTTCTCGTTGCAGCGCAGGCACGGGTTCGGCGTACGTCCCGCCGCGTACTCCGCCACGAAGTCGTCCACCACGTCCTCGTGGAACCGGTCGGCCATGTCCCAGACGTAGAACGGGATGCCGAGCACGTCGGCGGCGCGGCGGGCGTCCCGCGAGTCCTCCAGGGTGCAGCAGCCCCGGGCGCCGGTGCGGTAGGTCTGCGGGTTGCGGGCCAGCGCCAGGTGCACGCCGGTCACGTCGTGCCCGGCCTCCACCGCACGCGCCGCCGCCACGGCGGAGTCCACCCCGCCCGACATCGCCGCCAGAACCCTCACCAGCTCACTCCCCTCGTCATCACCGAGGGTATCCGGGTCAGCGGGGAGTGCGGAGGGCGGCCGCGCGGCGGGCCCGCTCCACGGCGGCCGGCAGCGCGGCGATCAGGGCGTCGACGTCGGCCCTGGTGCTGGTGTGGCCGAGGGTGAAGCGCAGCGACGAGCGGGCCCGGTCGTCGTCGGCGCCCATGGCCAGCAGCACGTGCGAGGGCTGGGCCACGCCGGCCGAGCACGCCGAGCCGGTCGAGCAGGCGATGCCCTGCGCGTCGAGGAGCAGCAGCAGCGCGTCCCCCTCGCAGCCCGGGAAGGAGAAGTGCGCGTTGCCGGGGAGCCGGTCGGTCGGGTCGCCGTTGAAGATCACCTCGGGGACCGCCTGTCGGACCCGCTCGACCAGGTCGTCGCGGAGCGCGGCGACCCGGGCCGCGTACTCCTGCTGGCCCTTCACGGCGGCCTCGACGGCGACCGCGAAGGCGACGATGCCGGCGGTGTCGAGGGTGCCGGAGCGGACGTCGCGCTCCTGGCCACCGCCGTGCAGCAGCGGGGTGGCGGCGACGTCGCGGGCGAGCAGCAGCGCGCCGACCCCGGCCGGGCCGCCGAGCTTGTGGCCGGTGACGGTGAGCGCGGCCACGCCGCTGGCGGCGAAGTCGACCGGCACCTGCCCGACCGCCTGGATGGCGTCGGTGTGGAAGGGCACCCCGTGCTCGGCGGCGACCGCGGCCAGCTCGGCCACCGGCTGGACGGTGCCCACCTCGTTGTTGGCCCACATCGCGGTGACCAGGGCCACCCGGTCGGCGTGGGCGGCCAGGTCGGCGCGGAGCCGCTCCGGGTCGAGCCGGCCGGCGGCGTCGACCGGCAGCCAGCCGACCTCGGCGCCCTCGTGCCCGGCCAGCCAGTCCACCGCGTCCAGCACGGCGTGGTGCTCGACGGCGCTGGAGACCACCCGGATCCGTTCGGCGCGGGCGGCGCGGCGGGCCCAGAAGACGCCCTTCACGGCGAGGTTGTCGCTCTCCGTGCCGCCCCCGGTGAAGATCACCTCCGACGGGCGGGCGCCCAGCACGGCGGCCACCCGCTCGCGGGACTCCTCCACCCGCCGCCGGGCGCGCCGGCCCGCCGCGTGCAGCGACGAGGCGTTGCCCACCTCGCGGGCCGTGGCGACGTACGCCTCGAGTGCCTCGTCGAGCACCGGGGTCGTCGCCGCGTGATCCAGGTATGCCATCACCGTTCAGCCTAACGGCCGACCGGCGTCCCGCCGGATGCCGGACCGCCCGTCCCGCACGGGGGTGGGGGCGGGCGGTCCGGACACTTCATGAGGGAACCGCGGTGACCACGATGTTGTCCCGGTAGTGCCGGGTCCTCGCGTCGAACGGGCCGCCGCAGGTGATCAGGGTGAGCCGGGGGCTGCCGTCCCGGGCGAAGTACCGGTCCAGGGGGATCCGCGTCTTCGCGTACTCCTCCCGGGCCACCACCCGGTAGCGGCGCTCCCGGCCGTCCGAGCCGGTGGCGGTGAGGGTGTCCCCCCGGTCGAGCTCGCGCAGCCGGAAGAACGCCCCCCCTGCCCTGGTCGGCGCTGTCGACGTGGCCGGCGATCACCACCGAGCCGGTCCCGGCCTCCAGGCCCGGCGCGTAGCGGTACCAGCCGACCTGGTCGACGCTGGGCGGCACCTCGAACTCGTCGGTCCGCCGGTTGATGCCGACCGGGTCGACCGTGGCGGTGACCCCGATCGGCGGGATGCGCAGCCGCACCGGCGGGACGGTCGCCCCGGCCGCCGGCAGGGTGCCCGCGTTCACCGGCACCGACGGCTCACCCGTGGCCGTGGGCGTCGCGGCGGGGCTGGCGCTGGCCAGGGCCGCCGCCTCCTCGGCCCCGACGTCCTGGGCGGGCCGCGACCCGCAGGCCACCACGGTCGCGACGGTGAGCGCGGCGGCGCCGGCGGCCATCGCCGCCAGCGCCCCGCGGTTGCGCACCGTCACCGGCGACCGCTCCGGGCGGTGGCCACCCGCGCCCCGCCGCCGACCAGGAGCAGCACGCCGGCGCCGGCCAGCGCGTACCACCAGGCGTCCACGCCGGTGCCGGCCTGGCCACCGGTGCCGCTGGGCACGCCGCCGGGGGCCGAGTGCAGCCCGCTGACGGTCTGGGCGACCAGGTCGAGGTTCTTGTCCTGGGCGGAGCCGATGGCGTACACGATCGTCGCGGTGCCCTCCTTGAGGTTCAGGTCGGCCGGGCCGATGGCGACCGTGTCGGTGTCGGCGAGCACCACGTCCGCCGTGACCGTGCCGGCGGCCACGTCGGCCTTTGCCTCCTTCGGGTTGGTCAGGCCCTCGAAGACCGGCTTGCCGCCGGCCCGTACGTCGACGGCCGGGGCGGCGGCGGTGTGCCGGACGATCAGCCGCGCCTCGCCGGCGTCCACCTTGGAGACGTCGTTGACGAACGGGGTGATCCGCGGCTTGCCGTCGGCGCTCAGGTGGGCGGCGAGGCTGATGTTCGCCCCGCCCGGCACTGCCGCGTCGTCGACCTTGAGGATCGCCTGGTCGACCGCCTCGCCCGGCTTGGTCAGGGCGATGTCGTACTCCCCCTCGGCCAGGGTCAGCGGGCCGGCCACGTCACCCGGCTGGAAGTTGTCCAGCGTCTTCTCCCCGTTGACGTACACGTCGACCGGGGTGCCCGGGATGCCGTGCACGACCGACACCGTGGACGTGGCGGCCCAGGCCGGGCCCGCGGTGGCGGCGCCGACGCCGGCGAACGTCAGGGCGGACACCGCGCCGATCGCGGCGACCCGACCGAACATGGCGAACTGCATTGTCTGCCTCCTGGTGGTTGGTGCTGATTCGTCAGGCCTGGCGTGCAGAACGAGTTACGCCGACTTCGTGACCCCCGGATGCGGGCCGATCCGATTTCTTTTCTCGGGCCGGCCCGCATCCGGGCCGGCCCCCGGCGACGAAGAGGAGGTGGACGAGGGAGCGCAGATTGACCGGGAGAGTGGGGCGAGGGCTGTGGCAGCTACAGTCGGGCATGCCCCAGCGAAGGCGGACCGCCCGGTGACGGCGGTACGGCAGGGACCCGAGCCGCCGGTCGACGACGACCTCGCCGCACGGTTCCGCGCCGGGGACGAGACCGCCCTGCGGGATGCGTACGCCCGGTACGGCCGGGCCGTGCTGCACCTGGCCGCCACCACGCTGGCCAACCACAGCGACGCCGAGGACGTGACCCAGGCGACCTTCGTCGCCGCCTGGCTCGGCCGGGAGACGTTCGACCCGGAGAAGGGGTCGCTGGTCGGTTGGCTGCTCGGGATCGGGCGGCGCAAGGTGGTCGACCGGATCCGGGCCGCCGCCCGGGAGACCCGGGTGGTCGAGACGGTCCGCCAGTCGCCCGAGCCGGCGACCACCGGGCCGGACCCGGACACCGTGGTCGACCGGCTGGTGGTCGCCGACGAGCTGGCCCGGCTCCCGGACGAGCAGCGCCGGATGCTGGAGTTGGCGTTCTACGACGACCTGACCCACCAGCAGATCGCGACCGTGACGGGAGTGCCGCTCGGCACGGTCAAGAGCCACATCCGACGCGGCATGCAGAGCCTGAGACGCAGATGGGAGGTGGACGGTGCAGCACCTGGACCACGACCGGCTGGTCTTTCTGGCGCTCGGTGAGAGCGAGGCCGAGGGCGGTGAGGCCACCCACCTCGACACCTGCGCGCACTGCCGGGACGAGTTGGCGACGCTCCAGCACGTCGCCGGGCTGGGCGCCGGCACCCAGGGCCTGGGCGACCTGCCCGACCCGCCGGAGCACCTCTGGCAGGGCATCGTCGCGGAGATCCGGGCGGCCGAGGAGCTGCCGGCCCTCACCGAGCGGCGCCCGTCCCGGCCCGCCGCCGATCCCGCCGGCCGGACCGATGCGCCGGCGCTCGCCGAGCGCCCCCGGCGGCGCGGCCGCCGCTGGCCGCGCTGGGCGACCACCGCGGTCACCGCGACCGCCGCCGCCGTGCTCGGCGTGGTGGGCACCCTGGCGGTGGTCGGCCCGGGCGGCGGAGACCCGCCGCCGGCGCAGCCGCCGGTGCTGGCCCGGGCCGCGCTGGCCGCGTACGGGGCCACGCCGCCGGACGCCTCCGGGGCCGCCCGGGTGCTCGGCGGCAACCAGTTGCACCTGCACGTGGCGAATCTCCCGAGCGTTCCGGGGTACTACGAGGTCTGGCTGATCGATCCCCGGACGACGCGGATGTTCTCCTTGGGTACGCTGAGCAAGGCGTCGGGAGACGAGTTGCTGCCGATGCCCCCGAACGTGGACCTCCGGACCTACTCGGTGGTCGACGTCTCCGCCGAACAGTTCGACAACAAGCCCGCCCACTCCGGCGACAGTCTGCTGAGGGGCACCCTGACGGGCTGATCGGCGGGCCGGCTCAGCTCCCCGGCCCGCCGATCAGCTCCCTTCCGCCGCACGGAAGGGCCGCAACGAACGCGAGCCGCCGCCCGGATCACCGGGCGGCGGCTCGTGTCGTGACAGGGTCACTTGCGCTTGCGGATCTCCTCGGCGGCCTGCGGGACGACCTTGAACAGGTCGCCGACCACGCCGAAGTCGGCCAGCTCGAAGATCGGCGCCTCGGCGTCCTTGTTCACCGCGACGATGGTCTTCGAGGTCTGCATGCCGGCCCGGTGCTGGATCGCGCCGGAGATGCCCAGCGCGACGTAGAGCTGCGGGGAGACGGTCTTGCCAGTCTGGCCCACCTGGAACTGGTGCGGGTAGAAGCCGGAGTCGACGGCCGCGCGGGACGCGCCGACGGCGCCGCCGAGCAGGTCGGCCAGCTCCTCGACCAGCTTGAAGTTGTCGGCGTTGCCGACGCCCCGGCCACCGGAGACGACCACCGACGCCTCGGTGAGCTCGGGGCGGGAGCCCTTCTGCTCGGCGACGCGCTCGACGACCTTGGCCAGCTTGTCGGCGTCGGAGACCGACACGGTGAGCTGCTCGACGGCGGGGGTGGCCGCGGCCGGGGTCGGGTTGAGCGAGTTGGGCCGGACGGTGACCAGCGGCAGGCCCTTGGTGACCTTGGACTTGACGATGGTGGAGCCGGCGAAGGCGACCTGGGTGGCCGTGCCGTCGGCGGCGAGGGCCACCACGTCGGTCAGGATGCCGTTGTCCAGCTTGACCGCCAGGCGGGCGGCGATCTCCTTGCCCTCCTGGGAGGAGGCCAGCAGCACGGCGGCCGGCTGCACGCGCCCGACCAGTTCGGCCAGCACGGTGGCCTTCGGGGCCACCAGGTAGCCGTCGATCTCCTCACCCTCGGCGGCGTAGATCTTCGCCGCGCCGTACTCGCCCAGCTTGGCGCTCAGCGCCTCGGCGGCGCCGGCGCCGCCGAGCACGACCGCGCTCGGGGTGCCCAGCTCGCGGGCGAGGGTGAGCATCTCCAGGGTGACCTTCTTGACGCCGAATTCCTTGGTGGCTTCGACGACGACGAGAACCTCAGACATGTCCAGACCTCTCACACGAACTTCTCGGTGGCGAGGAACTCGACCAGCTTGGTGCCGCCCTCGCCCTCGTCGGTGATCTTGGTGCCGCCGGAGCGCGGCGGGCGCTTGGTGTGCTCGAGCACGGCGCTGGTGGCGCCGTCGAAGCCCACCTCGGCCGGGGCGACGCCGAGGTCGCCCAGGGAGAGCGTCTGCACCGGCTTCTTCTTGGCGGCCATGATGCCCTTGAAGGACGGGTAGCGCGGCTCGTTGATGGTGTCCCAGACGGAGACGACGGCCGGGGTCGAGGCGGTGACCACCTCGTAGCCCTCCTCGGTCTGCCGCTCGACGGTCAGGGTGCCGCCGTCGACGGTGAGCTTGCGCGCGCCGGTCAGGGCGGCCACGCCCAGCCGCTCGGCGATCATGTGCGGCATGACCTGGACCCGGCCGTCGGTCGACTCGGCGCCGCAGATGACCAGGTCGGCGCCCAGCTGACCGAGGGCGGCGGCGAGCACCTTCGAGGTGGCCACGGCGCAGGACCCGTGCAGGGCGTCGTCCACCACGTGCACGGCCTTGTCCGGCCCCATGGAGAGCGCCTTGCGGATCGACTCGGTCGCCCGGTCCGGACCCATGGTCAGGATGGTGACCTCGCCGCCGTTGGCCTCCTTGATCTTCAAGGCCTCCTCGATGGCGTACTCGTCCATCTCGTTGATGACGTTGTTCGCCGAACCGCGGTCGACGGTGTTGTCGTCAGGACGCAGGTTGCGGTCCGCGCCCGAATCGGGCACCTGCTTGACGAGTACGACGATGTTCATCGCGCTTCGACGACCCTCCTGTTTGGTGTAGCGATCACTCGCCCGGTCACGGGCGCAGCCTCGCGCGTGGCTTAACGTTCGGTCAACCGCGCGGGGCTGTGCAGTTGCCCACGGCGCAATGTTACCCGCAAGTAGCATCCGCTCTCCGGTGCCTCAGAGTGACACAGGTCACCGGGGTCCGTCGCGCCGGGTAAGCTCCCGAAACAGGGAGGTGACCGATATGCCGGAAAAAGGCGTTTCAACGGAGGCGCCGGGTGGTGCCCGCACCACCCGGCGGGCCTGCCGCCGGATGCTGCCGGACACCTACCGGTGCGCCTGCGGCCGGGTCCGCGACCGCTGCGTCCGGGCGAGCGTGCGGGCCCTCTGGTCGGCCGGGCCGGTCAGGCCGGCTCGGCCAGCGCGTGCCTGATCTTGTCGATCACCGCCGCCTCCGCGGGCGCGATGCCCCGGTGGGCCTGCGCCACCCGGTCGGCGGCGGCCAGCACCACCGACCGGTACGCGTCGACGTCCCCCGGCGACTTGGTCCGGAGGATCTCCACCGCCCGGCCCAGCGCCGGCAGCACGGTCGCCTCGATCTCCAGCGCCGAGTCCCGCGGCAACTGCGGCAGCGGGCCGGTGGTGAGGGCCTCCTTGACCACCCCGCTGGCGTCGCCCAGCGCCCCGGACGCGGCGATGCTCTCGCGCACCATGGCCAGCATCCCGGGCACCGCGTTGGAGACCAGGAAGACGGCCCCGAAGGCCCCGGTCTTGAGGGTGAGCTGCTCGTCCGCCGTCAACCGCTCCATGATCACGGAGTGTAGACGTACGGGGTGGTCGTGGTGACCGCAACGAGCCCGAGCCGCTCCAGGATCGGCCGGCTGTCCGCCGAGCAGTCCACCTGCACCAGGCTCTTGCCGCGCTGCTCGGCCAGCCGCGCCCGGTACGCCACCAGCGCCCGGTAGATGCCCTTACGCCGCCACTCCGGCAGCGTCGAGCCGCCCCACAGCGTGGCGAAGCCGGTGCCGCGCAGGTAGCGCACCCAACCGGCGCTGACCACGGTGTCGCCCGCCTCGGCCACCACGATCGTGATCGACTGGGGGTCGGCCTCGATCTCCCGGGCCAGCCCGGTCACCAGGTGGCTCCGGTCCTCGTTCCAGACCGCCTCCTCCATGGCGGCGATCCGTTCCAGGTCCTCCCGGGAGGTGACCTCGCGCAGGCGTACCCCCTCGGGCAGCACCGGGACGGCGGCGGCCAGGGCCGCGACCGGTCCGACCACGACGGTCTCCAGCTCCTCCGGCACGAAGCCGGCGGCGCGCAGCCGATCGCCCAGGTCGGCCGGCTCGTCGTGCCCGTTCAGCTTCCACTCGACCGACTCGCCCCGGCCGCGGAAGAACTCGACCTGCCGGGCGATCAGCGCGTCCAGTTCGGCGCCGGCCAGCCCGTCGAGGGTGCGGTAGGTGAGGAAGCCGCCCCGGTCCAGGTTCAGGATGCGGAACAGCGGGCCGTCCCGGTCGATGGTCACCCCGGCCGGCACCGGGTCCGGAAGCTCCGGGCGGATCTGGGTGTCGTAGGCGTCGCGCAGGCTCCGCGCGTCAAGATCGGTCATCCCTTCAGGCTAGGCACCGGGCAAAGCGGATAATCGACGACGTGTGGGAGGCGATCAGGCGCTGGTTCGACCCGCGCGAGCTGCGGTCGGTCGGCAGCACGCCGGACTACCGCTTCTCGCTGGCCAACGAGCGGACCTTCCTGGCCTGGCTGCGCACCGGGCTGGCGCTGATCGCCGGTGGGCTGGCCGCCGCGCAGTTCCTCCCCCGCCTCCCCCTGGCCCACCTGCGCGAGGTGATCGCCGTCGTCCTGCTGCTGCTCGGCGCCACGGTCGCGGTCCGGGCGGTGGACCACTGGGCCCGCACCGAACGGGCCATCCGCCTGGGTGAGGAGCTGCCCGCGTCCCGCTTCCCGGCCGTCCTGGCCCTGGTGGTCGCGCTCGGCGCGCTGCTGCTGGTGGTCGCCGTGCTGGCCCGGGCGCCCGGGTGAGCCGCGATCCGGGGCTGCAACCGGAACGCACCCGGCTGGCCTGGCGGCGGACGCTGCTCGCGGTCACCGCGGTTCTGGTGCTGGAACTCCGGCTGGCGTTCACCGGGCGGGCGTTCGACGCGGTGCTGGCCGCGCTGGCGGTGGCCACCTGGCTGGGCGTCCTGGTGGTCGACTGGCGCCGGGCCACCGGCGTCGGGCCACGCGGCCCGGGCCGCTGGTCGATCCCGCTCACCGCGCTGGCCGCGGCCGGGCTGGCGCTGCTGGGCGTGTTGCACGTGCTGCGCGGGCTGCGCTGAGCGCCCCCGGTGGTCCATGATGTCCGACATGGTTCGCCTCTACGGGCTGCTCTTCCTGGCCCAGATCGTGCTCGCCGTCTGCGCGCTGATCAGCTGCCTCTCCGCCGAGGAGGGGGAGATCCGGGCGCTGCCCCGGGTCGCCTGGGTGCTGATCATCCTGTTCTTCCCGCTGGTCGGCTCGATCGCCTGGTTCGTCGCCGGCCGGGAGGCCGGTGCCCGGCGGCCCCGGACCGCCTGGCCGATGGGGAACGGCTTCTCCGAGCAGAGCCGCCGCCGGTCGGTCGCGCCGGACGACGACCCCGAGTTCCTCTCCTCGCTCGGCGAGCGCTCCCGCGCCGAGGACCGGGAACGCCTCCGCCGCTGGGAGGACGACCTGCACCGGCGCGAGGAGGAGCTGCGGCGCCCCGGGGACGATCGGGACCGTCCGGAGGTCTGAGCGCTCCCGCCTGGTGCCGGGCGGCGGGCGCCGGGCGGGCAGAATCGACGCCGTGCGGATCAGCCTGCTCGGGCCCCTGGAGCTGCGCGCCGACACCGGCACGCCGGTGGAGGTGGGCGGCCCCCGGCTGCGCCGGCTGCTGATCCTGCTGGCCCTGGAGCCCGGCCGCACGGTCACCGTGGGCCGGCTCACCGACGCGCTCTGGGCGGGCGAGCCGCCGGCCGGGGCCGCCAACGCCCTCCAGGCCCTGGTCTCGCGGCTCCGCCGGCCCGGGCTGCCCGTCGAGGCACAGCCCGGCGGCTACCGGCTCGCGGTCGCCCCGGACGACGTGGACCTGCACCGCTTCGAGGCGGGTGTCCGGGCCGGCCGGACCCGGCTCGCCGACGACCCGGCCGAGGGCTGCCGGCGGCTGGCCGAGGCGCTGGCCCTCTGGCGCGGCCCGGCCCTGGCCGACGCGGCCGACGCCGACTTCGCCCGGGCGCCGGTGGCCCGGCTCACCGAGCTGCGGCTCGCCGCCACCGAGGAGTTGGTCGAGGCGCGGCTGGACCGAGGGGCGCCGGACGACCTCCTGCCGCAGCTCCGGGAGCTGGCCGCCGCCCACCCGCTCCGGGAACGGCTGGCCGGGCTGCTGATCCGGGCGCTGCACCGGGCCGGCCGCCCCGCCGAGGCCCTGGCCGAGTACGAGCGGCTGCGCGCCACCCTCGCCGACACCCTCGGCACCGACCCCGGCCCCGAGCTGGCCGCCCTGCACCTGGAGATCCTGCGCGGCGAGCCGGCGGTTACCCCCGGCCGCACCGGTCGCCGGGAGCCGGCGGACGACGTCCGGGGCCGGGCGCCGGCCGGTGGCGGTGGCGACCTGGCCGGCGCGGATCGGCCACCGCGCGGGAACCTGCCGGCCACGCTCACCAGCTTCGTCGGGCGCGAGGAGGAGGTGGCCCGGGTCGCCGCGCTGCTCGACCGGTTCCGGCTGGCCACCCTCACCGGGCCCGGCGGGGCCGGCAAGACCCGGCTGGCGGTCGAGTCGGGCCGGGCGCTGGCCGGGCGCTTCCCGGACGGGGTGTGGCTGGTGCCGCTCGCCCCGGTCACCGACCCGGTCGAGGTGCCGCAGGCCGCGCTCGCCGCGCTCGGCCTGCGCGAGCAGGCGCTGCTGGCCCGGGCCGGGCGGGGCGCCCCCGAGCCGGCCGATCCGGTCGGACGGCTGGTGGACGCGCTCGCCGGGCGTACCGTCCTGCTGCTGCTCGACAACTGCGAGCACCTGCTCGACGCGGCGGCGGACCTCACCGAACGGCTGCTCACCGCCTGCCCCGGGCTTCAAGTGCTGGCCACCAGCCGGGAGCCGCTGGGCATCACCGGGGAGGCGTTGCGGCCGGTGGAGTCGCTGGCCCTGCCCCCGGCCGGCGCGGACCCGGCGACCGCGCTGGCGTACCCGGCGGTGCGGCTCTTCGCTGACCGAGCCGGCGCGGTCCGGCCGGACTTCACGGTCGACGCGACAACGGTCGGCCCGGTGGTGCGCATCTGCCGCGCCCTGGACGGCATGCCGCTCGCCATCGAGCTGGCCGCCGCGCGGCTGCGCACGATGACCGCGGCGCAGGTGGACACCCGGCTGGACGACCGGTTCCGGCTGCTCACCGGCGGCAGCCGGACCGCCCTGCCCCGGCACCAGACGCTGCGCGCGGTGGTCGACTGGAGCTGGGACCTGCTGGACGACGGGGAGCGCGCGCTCTGGCGGCGGCTGGCCGTCTTCGCCGGTGGCGCCACCCTGGAGGCGGTCGAGCGGGTCTGCGCCGCGCCGGACGTCGTCGACGGGATCTCCGCGCTGGTGGACAAGTCGCTGGTGGTGGCGGCCGGCACGGGCGAGCCGCGCTACCGGATGCTGGAGACCATCCGGGAGTACGGCCTGGACCGGCTGGCCGAGGCGGGCGAGGCGGACCGGGTCCGGCGGGCGCACGCCGCCGAGTACCTGGCCCTGGCCGAGGAGGCCGAGCCGGAGCTGCGCGGCGCGGCGCAACTGGACTGGCTGCGCCGGCTCTCGGCCGACCACGACAACCTGCACGCCGGCCTGCGCCACGCGATCGCCACCGGCGACGCCTCCACCGCCGTCCGGTACGCCGCCGCGCTCGGCTGGTACTGGTGGCTGACCGGCCAGCGCGCCGAGGGCGCCGACCTGGCCGGCCAGGTGCTGGCGCTGCCCGGGGTGGCCGACGCGCCGCCCGCCGCCGCCGCGATCGCCCTCGCCACCGCCGCCCTGAACCTGGCCGCCACCCACGCCGACAACGTCACCGTCAGCCGGGAGTGGCTGGACCGTGCCGTCGAGCTGTCCCGGGGGCGCGAGCACGAACACCCGCTGCTGCGCCTGGCCGGGCCGATCGCGGCGGCGTTCAGCACGAACTTCCAGCCGCCGGCCGTGGCCGCCATGGTGGCCCTGTTCGACGACCCGGATCCGTGGGTGGCCGGGATCGCCCGGCTGATCCGGGCGCACGCCCTGCTCAACGGCGGCCTGCCGGACTCCGACGCCGAGGCGGACCTGCGGGCCGGGCTGGCGCACTACCGCCGGGTCGGCGACCGGTGGGGCATGTCGTTCAGCCTCACCTCGCTGGCCGACCTGCTGGACCGGCGGGGCGAGGCGGCCTCGGCCACGGCGTACCACGAGGAGGCCATGACCTACTTCGAGGAGTTGGGCGTCCGCGAGGACGTGCCGGAGATGCGGCTGCGGCTGGCGCACAACCTGTGGCGGCGCGGCGACCGGGACCGGGCGTGGGCGGAGCTGGACCGGGCGGTCCACGAGGCCGAGCTATCCGGTTCGGCCGAGACCCGGGCGGCGGTCGCGTACGGCAGGGCGGAGCTGCTGCGCGCGGAGGGCGACCGGGCCGGGGCGCGGGCCTGCCTGACCGAGGGCGCCCGGCTGCTCGGCGACCGCTCGATCGCCCCGCAGTGGCGGGCGCTCAACGCCTCCACGCTGGCCGTGCTGGACGCCGCCGACGGGGACCTGGTCTCCTCCCGCACCCGGCACGACCAGGCCCTGAAGCTGGCGATCGGCTCCCAGGATGCCCCGGTGGTCGCGGCGGTGCTGGTCGGCTACGCCGACCTGGCGCTGCGGCTCGACCGCCCGGCCGCCGCCGCCCGGCTGCTCGGCGCGGCGACCGGGATCCGGGGCGGCCCGGACCACGCGGTGCTGGACCGCGCCCGGGTGGAGGCGGCCGCCCGCGACGCACTCGGCGAGGCGGGCTTCGCCGAGGCGTACGCGGGCGGGCTGGCCTACCGCTGGGAGACCGCCGCCGAGGCGGTGGCCGTCACACTCGACGCCTGAGCGCCCGCACCGCGAGCGGGGCGAAGACGGCGAGCAGCACGGCGGCCCAGATCAGCGACCGGGCGACCGGGCCGGCCACCGGGCCGGAGACCAGCAGGCCGCGCAGCGCGTCGGCCAGGATGGTGGCCGGGTTGATCTCCACCCAGTGCTGGAGCCAGGACGGCATCTTGTCGGTCGGCACGAACGCGTTGCTGGTGAAGGTGAGCGGGAAGATCACCATGAAGCCGAAGATCTGCACCTTGTCCGGCTCGCTGACCAGCACCCCGACCAGCACGGAGATCCACGAGGCGGCCAGCGAGAAGACCAGCAGCAGGGCGAACGCGGCCAGCAGCCCGGCGAACCCGTGGCCCACCCGGAAGCCGAGGATCACGCCGACGCCGATCAGCAGCGCCACCGACCACGCCTGCTTGACGGTGTCGGCGAGGATCCGACCGGCCAGCGGGGACCAGCGGGCCACCGGCAGCGACCGGAGCCGGTCGAAGACGCCCTTGGTGAGGTCGGTGTTGAGGCCGAAGCCGGTGGTCATGGTGGCGAAGAAGGCGTTCTGGACGATGATCCCGGGCAGCGCGAACTTCAGGTAGTCGCTCGGCGAGCCGGCGATCGCGGTGCCGAAGACGTAGGTGAACAGCAGCACGAACATCACCGGCTGGATGCTCAGGTCGAGCAGCTCCATCGGGTTGTGCTTGATCTGCACCAGGCTGCGCCAGGCCAGGGTGAACGTGTGCCGCAGCCCGGCGACCAGGCCCGGCCGGCGGGCCGGGGCGAGCGGGGCGGCGACGGTGGCGGCGGTCATGCCGGGATCCTTTCCAGGTCGGTGTCGGCGGGGGCGTCCTGCTCGGCCCGGTGGCCGGTCAGGGAGAGGAAGACCTCGTCCAGGCTGGCGCCCCGCAGCGCCAGCTCGGCCACCGCGACCTCGGCGGCGTCGAGCCGGCGGACCACGGCCGGCAGCACGTCCGGGTCGTTCACCGGCACGATGACGGTGGTCTGGGCGACCTCCGGCGTGGCCCCGGTGACCTCGGCGGCGACGGCCACCACGGTCGGCAGGTCGGTGGGGTCGGTCGGGCGGACGGCGAGCACCTGGCCGCCGGTGCGCGCCTTCAGCTCCTCCGGGGTGCCCTGGGCGATCACCCGGCCGTGGTCGACCACCGCGATCTCGCCGGCGAGCTGGTCGGCCTCCTCCAGGTACTGGGTGGTGAGCAGCACGGTCACCCCGTCGCCGACCAGGGTGCGGACGATGTCCCACAGCTCGTTGCGGCTGCGCGGGTCGAGCCCGGTGGTCGGCTCGTCGAGGAAGAGCACCTGCGGGCGGCCGACCAGGCTGGCGGCGAGGTCGAGCCGGCGGCGCATGCCCCCGGAGTAGGTCTTGGCGGCCCGCTCGGCCGCGTCGGTGAGCTGGAAGTCGGCCAGCAACCCCCGGGCCCGCGCCCGGGCGTCGGGCCGGGACAGCCCGAGCAGCCGGCCGATGAGCAGCAGGTTCTCGGTGCCGGTCAGGTTCTCGTCGACCGAGGCGTACTGACCGGTGAGGCCGATCAGCTGGCGCACCCGGTGGGCGTCGCGGCGGACGTCGTAGCCACCGACGGTGGCGTGCCCCTCGTCGGCGGCGAGCAGGGTGGCCAGCACCCGCACCGCCGTGGTCTTGCCCGCCCCGTTCGGCCCGAGCAGCCCGAACACCGTCCCGGTGGGGACGGCCAGGTCCACCCCGGCCAGCGCGGTGGTGGCGCCGAAGCGGCGCACCAGACCCTCCGCGCGGATCGCGTACGTCATCGGAACTCCCGTCGTTCTCGCTGGTCACCCCACCTTGAGCGACGTCGCTGACGGTACGGTGACAAGCGCTGACAGGCCGCTGATTTAGCCTCCGGGCAGAACGACGCGACCGCCGTCGCCGGTCACCCGGGCGACGGCGGTCGCGGTGTCGCGGTCAGGCCAGGTTCGACGAGCGGGGGTACGCGTCGGTCGGGTCGGTCAGCACGTTGACCAGGTACGGCACGCCGGCGTCGAAGGCGCGGGCCAGGGCCGGGCCGAGGTCGGCGGCCTTCTCCACCGTCTCGCCCGCGCCGCCGAGCGCCTCGACCACCTTGTCGTAGCGCAGCCCGGGCTGGAGGTCGGCGGCCACGTCGTAGCCGTACATGGCCCGCATCGGGTGCTTCTCCAGGCCCCAGATGCCGTTGTTGCCGACCACGATCACGACCGGGAGTTGCTGGCGGGCCAGGGACTCCACGTCCATGAGCGAGAAGCCGGCCGCACCGTCGCCCATGAGCACGCAGATCTGCCGGTCGGGGTGGCTGACCCGGGCGCCCATGGCGTAGCCCATCCCGGTGCCCAGGCAACCGTACGGGCCGGGGTCGAGCCAGGTGCCGGGCTGGGCGGGCTCCAGGTACTTCCCGGCGTACGAGACGAAGTCGCCGCCGTCGCCGATGGTGATCGCGTCCCGGGCGAGCACCTTGCGCAGCTCGCCGTAGACCCGGGCCGGGCGGATCGGGTCGGTCTCGGCCGCCATCTCCTCCGTGTCACGCGCCTTCGCGGCGTCCTCGGCGGTGCGCAGCTGCGCGATCCAGTCGGCGTGGTCGGCCCGGTCGCCGGTGTGGTCGGCGAACCCGGTGAGGATCAGCCGCAGGTCGCCGGCGGGGGCGGCGGCCGGCTGGACGTGCCCGGCGCGCTGGCTGGGCGCGTCCACCACGTGCACCACCCGCGCGTCGCCGAAGTCGCCGAAGGCGAGCCGGAAGTCGAGCGGGGTGCCGACCACCACGACCACGTCGGCGTTCTTGAGGGCCACCCGGCGGGCCTTGGCGAAGGCGAGCGGGTGCTCGGGGGGCAGGGCGCCCCGACCCATGCCGTTGGTGAAGACCGGCACCTGGAGGGACTCGGCGGCGGCCCGCAGCGCCTCGACGGCGTCGCCCGCGTAGACGTCGGAGCCGGCGATGATCACCGGCCGGGACGCGCCGGCGATCAGAGCGGCGGCCTTGGCGACCTCGTCCGGGTCGGCCTCGACCGGGGCCGGCGGGGTGACCGCGGGCAGGTCGGCCTCGCCCACCGAGAAGACCGCCTCCAGGGGGAAGTCGAGGAAGGCCGGGCCGCGGTGCGGGGTCAGTGCGGCGGTGAGCGCCGCGGTGACCGCGCGCGGGATGTCGTCGGCGCTGAACACCGTCTCGGCGTGCTTGGTCACCGGAGCGACCAGCGGCAGGTGGTCCATCTCCTGGAGGCTGCCGGAGCCCCAGCGGAACTGCGGGGCTCGCCCACCGAGCACCAGCACCGGCGAGGCGTTGAAGAACGCGCTGGTCAGGCCGGAGACGCCGTTGGTGACGCCGGGGCCGGCGGTGAGCACGGCCAGGCCGGGGCGACGCTGGAGCTTGGCCACCGCCTCGGCGGCGAAGACGGCGGACTGCTCGTGCCGGACGTCGTAGATCGGGAAGCCGGTCCGGTGCGCGGCGTCGTAGAGCGGGAAGACGTGCCCGCCGGAGAGGGTGAACATCTCCCGTACGCCGTGCGCGCGCAGCGCCGCGAGGGCCAGCTCGCCGCCGTGCCCCTCGACCCGTTCCGTCATCGCCACTTCCCTTCGTCATGACCGGAGTCACACGCTACTGGCCGGTAGGCGGGATGTGAACCGTTCTCGGGTCGGCGGCGGAGGACCGCCGACCCGGACCGGCGGTTCAGCGGCCGGTGAAGCCCGGCTTGCGCTTCTCGACGAACGCGGCCATGCCCTCGCGCCGGTCGTCGGTGGCGAACAGCGCCGCGAAGAGCTGGCTCTCCCAGGCCAGGCCGGAGTTGAGGTCCATGTCCAGGCCGCCGTCGACGGCCAGCTTGGCCGCCCGCAGCGCCTGCACCGGGCCGGTCAGGTACGGCTTCACATAGGCGACCGCGGCCGCGTAGACCTCGGCGGCCGGGACCACCTTGTCCGCCAGGCCGATCCGCAGCGCCTCCTCGGCGTCGACCATCCGGCCCGTCATGATCAGGTCCTTGGCGCGGGCCGGGCCGACCAGCCGGGCCAGCCGCTGGGTGCCGCCGGCGCCCGGGATGATGCCCAGCTTGATCTCCGGCTGGCCGAGCTTGGCGTCCTCGGCCACGATCCGCCAGTCGCAGGCCAGGGCCAGCTCGCAGCCGCCACCGAGGGCGTACCCGGTGATCGCGGCGACCACCGGCTTGGGGATCCGGGCGATCGCGCCCAGGGCGCTGGACAGGTCGGCGGCCCGGTCGGCCATGTCCACGTAGGACATGTCGGCCATCTCCTTGATGTCCGCGCCGGCGGCGAAGACCTTCTCGCCGCCGTACACGATGACCGCGCGGACCTCGGCGTCGGCGGTGGCCGCCGTGGCGGCGGCGCGCAACTCCTCCTGCACCTGGGTGTTGAGCGCGTTCATCGGCGGCCGCTCCAGCCGGATGGTGCCGATGCCGTCCTTCACTTCCAGCCTGACGAACTCGCCCACGCTGCCCTCACTTCCTCGTCGAAGTCGCGTGCCAACCTTACGACCAGGGTCGTTGGGGTAGACAGTGTGGTGTCGACGGCTCCAGGTCGCACCGGGAGTGAGGCCATGATCACCTACTACGACGACCGTACGGTCCAGGTCACCTCCACCGCCGTCCGCGTGGACGGGCGCAGCTATCCCCTCGCCGAGCTGAGCATGGTGTGGCACCGGCGGGGCAACCGCTCCTGGCGGGTGCTCGCCGGCCGGGGCGCGATCGGAGCGGCCCTCGCCGGCCCGCTCGTGGCCGCCGTCCTCGGCATCGGGCTGGCGGTCTGGCTGCACCGCTCCGCCGTGGTGACGATCGCCATCGTGGGGGCGTCCGTGCTTGTCGGCCTCGGCGTCGGGCCGCTCGCCGACGTGCTCTTCGAGCACCTCGACCGGTCGTACGCCCGGGGCAGCCGGGAGTTGGAGATGTGGGCGCGCTGGCGGGGCCAGCCGGTGCGGCTGCTGCACACCGGCGACGCGCTGCGCTTCGGCCAGATCTACCGGGCGGTGCAGCGGGCCATGGAGAGCGCGGCCCCCGGTCAGCGGGCCGGTCAGAAGGCGATCGGGCGGTCGGGCAGCAGCCCGAGGCCGCGCAGCAGGCCGTAGGTGTCCTGCTCGCCCCAGAACTGGACGATCCGACCGCCGGCCAGCCGGTACATCTTGCAGGCACTCTGCACCGTGGTGGCCCCGGTCGCGTCCCGGCGGTAGGTCTGCGCCATCGAGACCACCACCCGGTCCCCGGCCGCGAAAATCTCCAGAATCTCCTGGTCGAGAACGGTCAGCCCGGGCGAGGAGACGGCGGCCTCGGGGTAGCGCCGGCCGCGCACCGCCGTGCCCGAGCCGTAGATCTCCACGTCCTCGGCGACCACCTCGGCCAGCTCGGCCAGGTCCTTGGTGACGAAGGTCCGCAGGTACCGCCGGACCACCTCGACGTTGCGCTCCTGCTCCGTGCCG
>NZ_JBSSLX010000091.1:0-21044 GCF_053890995.1 Micromonospora sp. I033
GTCGCCCTGGGCGGTGCGGGCGAGCAGCAGGGCGGCCTGCAGCTCGGTGATGCCGGCCAGGCCGGTCCGCCCGGCCACCGCGTACTGCCGGCCGCCGCCGGAGTTGCGGACCAGGTAGACGTCGCCGACCGTGGCGCCGGTGATCCGCTCGGAGGGCTCGCCGAGGTCGCGCAGCGGGGGCGGCGCCAGGTCGGCGCCGGCCGGCACGGTGTTGAGCAGCGCCGGGGCCACCGGCACCGCCCGTTCCCGGGTGGTGGCCAGCGCGGCGAGCACCCGGTCGGTGTCGCGGAGCAGGTAGCGCCGCTCGTGCCAGAGCAGGTGCAGGCTGCCGTCCGGGTGGCGCAGCAGCAGGCCCTGGTCGCCGAGAGGCCGGCCGCCGGTGGCGTCCCGCCCGATCAGCAGCGCCGAACGGGCCTGGGTCCGGCCCGCCTCGTCGGCGGTGACCGAGCAGACCGTCCACGCCCCGCCGGCGAGCCGCCCCGGCGCCGGCAGCGAGTCGGGTGCGTCGGCGATGCCGAGCGGCAGGCCGCGCGGCACCCCGTCGATGGAGCGGCGGGAGACCAGCACCGTCTTCGGCCGCTCGGCCCCGATGACCAGCAGCGCCGAGGCGTAGTTGAGCACCGGGTGCAGCTTCTCCTCGCGGTAGACGAACCGCGCCCCGGACTCCTTCTCCACGATCACCGCGCCCGCGTCGCGCCAGGCGCTGCCACCGCCGGCGAACAGGCCGTAGAGGGCGACCCCGCCGAGCGCGATCACCGCGACCAGCACGCTGGCCAGGCCGGCACCGGCCAGCCGGCGGAACGGTGACTGCGCGGGGTCGGTCTCCCGCATCACCAGCGCGGCGACCGCCCGCTGGACGGTGAACTGGTAGGAGTGGAGCTGGTCCTGCCGGGACGGCATCGGATCCCTTCCGAGAACGATCGTCGACGCACAGGATAAGCGCTCCGTCGATGTCCCGCGGACCCTCCGTGTCCGCATCATCCCCGTCGCGCCCGGACCAGGTGGCGGGACGGGTACCCCCGGGGGTATGTTGGCCTCAGGAGGTGCATGGTGAAACTTCGACCCGAGATGACCGCCGACGCCCTGACCCGGCTCAAGCGGGCCCGCGGCCAGCTCAACGCCGTCATCGAGATGATCGAGGACGGCGAGGACTGCCGGGCCGCGCTGACCCAGCTGGCCGCCGTCTCCAAGGCGATCGACCGGGCCGGCTTCAAGCTCATCGCCTCCGGCATGCGGCACTGCGGCACCGCCCGCGACCGGGGCGAGGAGCCGGAGATGACCGAGGAGGAGCTGGAGAAGCTCTTCCTCGCCCTGGCCTGACCGAACACATCGCCGCCCGCGCGGCCTGATCGTCGCGCGGGCGGGTACTTCACGCCCGTACCCGGGCGGACGTCTGTCTCCCATATACCCCCGGGGGTATGTAGGCAAGGAAAGGAGCACCACGCATGGCACTGGACGTGACCGTGATCGCGACGTCCTCGCTCGGCGACCGCAGCTACCTGGCCTCGGACGGCCGGGTGGCGATCGTGGTCGACCCGCAACGCGACATCGACCGGATCCTGTACCTCGCGGGAGCCACGGGCGTGCGGATCACCCATGTGGTCGAGACGCACCTCCACAACGACTACGTCTCCGGCGGCCTGGACCTCGCCCGGATCACCGGCGCCCGGTATCTGATGGCTGCCGCCGACGAGGTCGGCTTCGACCGGATCCCGGTCACCGACGGCGACACGGTGCCCGTCTCCGACACCCTGCGGCTGCGCGTGGTCGCCACCCCCGGTCACACCTTCCACCACCTGTCGTACGTCCTCGACGAGGCCGCCGACGGCGGCTGGCAGCCGGCGGGCGTCTTCACCGGCGGGTCGCTGCTGTTCGGCACGACCGGACGCACCGACCTGCTCGGCCACGAGCACGCCCACGACCTGGCCCACCACCAGCACGCCTCGGCGCGGCGGCTGGCCGACCTGCTGCCCGACGGGGCCCAGGTGTGGCCCACGCACGGCTTCGGCAGCTTCTGCTCGGCCAGCCAGGCCGACGCCCCCGACTCGACCATCGGGCGGGAGAAGCAGGCGAACGAGGTGCTGCGGCTGGCCGCGGACGAGTTCGTCACCCGGACCCTCGCCGGCCTGGACGCGTACCCGGCGTACTACGCCCACATGGGCGTGGCGAACCAGGCCGGGCCCACGCCGCTGGACCTCACCCCGGTCACCCGGGCCGACGCCGCCCAGCTCCGCGACCGGATCGCCGCCGGCGAGTGGGTGGTGGACCTGCGGCACCGCAAGGCGTACGCGGCGTCGCACCTGGTCGGCACGGTCAGTCTCGGGCTGGACGGCCCGATGTCGACCTGGCTGGGTTGGCTGATCGAGTGGGGCACGCCGATCACACTGCTCGCCGAGACGCCGGAGCAGGTCGCGGACGCCCAGCGGGAACTGGTCCGGATCGGCATCGACCGACCGGCCGCCCAGGCCACCGGAGCGGCCGAACGGTGGACCACCGGGCCCGGGCAGCTCCGCGAGCTGCGGATGGCCGACTTCCCGGCCCTCGCCGCGGCCCGTAGCGGGAACACCCCGGACGGCCTGCCCGCTCCGGACGTCGTCCTCGACGTGCGGATGACCAACGAGTGGCGCGCCGGCCACGTCGACGGCGCCGTCCACATCCCGCTGCCCGACCTGCCCCAGCGGCTCGCCGACGTGCCGGCCGGCACCGTCTGGGTGCACTGCGGCTCCGGCTACCGCGCCACCGCCGCGGCGTCGCTGCTGGCCAACGCCGGCCGCGAGGTCGTCGTCATCGACGACAGGTTCGACCGGGCCGAGGTGGCGGGCGTCGCCATGGCCGACAACGCCTGACCCGGATCCGAGTCCCGGCCGGCGCCACCGCGCGCCGGCCGGCGTCCCACCCTGCCCGCCCACCACGGCGCGTCATCCCTGAACGAGGAGAAATGAGCACTGCCGAGACCGGCCGCCCGGCCACCCTGGACGCCACCACGCTGCGGGAACTGATCGCCTCCGGGCGTTGCCCCCGGCTGCTCGACGTGCGCACCCCGGCCGAGTTCGGGACCGTGCACATCCCCGGCGCCTACAACGTCCCCCTGGATCTGCTCAAGGAGCACCGCGAGGAACTGCGTAACCACCTGGACGAGGACGTGGTGCTGATCTGCCGCTCGGGCGTCCGCGCCACCCAGGCCGGGCAGGCGCTCGCCGGGGTCGGGCTGCCGAACCTGAAGGTCCTCGACGGCGGCATGCTCGCCTGGCAGGCCGCGAACTCGCCGGTCGAGCAGGGCGCCGCCCGCTGGGACCTGGAGCGGCAGGTCCGCCTGGTCGCCGGTTCCATCGTGCTGGCCAGCATCCTCGGCTCGGTGCTCGTGCCGGGCCTGAAGTGGGTCGCCGGGTTCATCGGCGCCGGCCTCACCGTCGCCGCGCTGACCAACACCTGCGCCATGGGCATGCTGCTCGCCAAGCTGCCGTACAACCGGGGCGGCAGCTGCGACCTGGACACCGTCGTCCGCCAGCTGCGGGAGACCCGGTGATGCTCCTGCTGACCCTCGGGCTGGCCGTCCTCATCGGGGTCTCCCTCGGCCTGCTCGGCGGCGGCGGGTCGATCCTCGCCGTGCCGCTGCTGGTCTACGTGGCCGGCCTCCCGGCCAAGGAGGCCATCGCCACCTCCCTGCTCGTGGTCGCCGTGACCAGCGCGGTCGGGGTGTTGCCGCACGCCCGGGCCCACCGGGTGCGCTGGCGCACCGGCCTGGTCTTCGGCGTGGCCGGAATGACGGGCGCCTACGCCGGCGGCCGGGGCGCCGCGTTCGTCCCGGCGTGGATCCTGCTCACCGGGTTCGCCGTCATGATGCTGGCCACCGCGATCGCCATGGTGCGGGGCCGGCGCGCCACCGGGGACCGGCCGGTGCCGCACGAGCTGCCGGTGTTCCGGGTGGTCCTGGAGGGGATCGTGGTCGGCCTGGTCACCGGACTGGTCGGCGCGGGCGGCGGCTTCCTCGTGGTGCCCGCCCTGGCCCTGCTCGGCGGCCTGCCGATGCCGGTCGCCGTCGGCACCTCCCTGGTGGTCATCGCGATGAAGTCCTTCGCCGGCCTGGCCGGATACCTGTCCAGCGTCCAGCTCGACTGGGGGCTGGCCGGCGCGGTCACCGCCGCGGCGGTGCTCGGCAGCCTGGCCGGAGGGCGGCTGGCCGGTCGGCTGCCGGCGGACCTGCTGCGCCGGGCGTTCGGCTGGTTCGTCGTGGTGATGGGCGTCTTCGTCCTCGCCCGGCAGTTGCCCCCGTTCGCGGGACTCGCCGTGGGAGCGCTTGCCGCAGCCGGTACGGTCACCATGGTGGTGTGGGGCCGCCGGAGGAGGGGACACAGTGGACAGCAGCGCCTGGGACGCCCGGTACGCGAACACGCCGGGTCTGGTGTGGAGCGCTGACCCCAACCGCTTCGTGGTCGAGTCGGTCACCGGCCTCACCCCCGGAGCCGCCCTGGACCTCGCCGCCGGCGAGGGACGCAACGCCGTCTGGCTGGCCGAGCAGGGCTGGCGGGTCACCGCGGTGGACTTCTCACCGGTCGCCGTCGCCCGGGGCCGCGAGCTGGCCGCCGGCCGGGGCGTCCCGGTCGAGTGGCGGGTCGCCGACGTCACCGCGTACCGGCCCGTGCCGGGCAGCTACGACCTGGTGCTGATCAGCTACCTGCACCTGCCCGCCGACGACCTCGCGGGAGTGCTGGCCGCGGCCCGGCAGGCGCTGCGCCCCGGCGGCAGCGTCGTGGTGGTCGGCCACGACCTGGCGAACCTGGGCGGCGGCACCGGCGGGCCGCAGGACCCGGCCGTCCTGCTCACCCCCGAGGCCGTGGTCGACGGGCTGGCCGGGCTGCACATCCGGCGCGCCGAGACGGCCCGCCGCCCGGTGCCCACCACCGACGGCGGCACGGTCGACGCCCTCGACACCGTCGTCGTGGCCACCCGGCCCGCCGACTGACGACCGCGCGGCTCAGGGCCGCAGGATCAGCCGGATGGGGTCGCCCTCCTTGTCGTGCACCCGGCGCACCGCCTCGGGCGCGTCCGCCAGCGGCAGCACGTCGCTGACCGACGCGGACAGGTCGAGCCGGCCCAGCCCGGTCAGCGTCACCAGCTGCCCGACGTGTTCGGCCTCGGAGCCGTAGTGGCCGAGCACCGCCTGGCGGTTGTAGCTGAACCGGCTGTCCGACGGAATGCTGATCGGCTGGTTGGCGATGCCGGCGAGCACCAGCCGGCCGTGTCGGCCGAGCACGGTCAGGGCCTGCTCCCGGACGGCGTTGACGCCGGCGAAGTCGAATGCCACGTCGAGCCCCCGGGTGCCGACCAGTTCGAGCACGGCGTCCTTGAAGCCGCCGTCCGCCGGGTCGATGGCCAGGTCCGCGCCGAGGGCGAGCGCCCGGTCCCGGGCCGCCGGAAGCGGGTCCACGGCGATCACCGGGGCCGCGCCGACCAGCAGCAGCAACTGCACCGCGTGCGCGCCGAGACCACCGACACCCCACACCGCGACCGCCTCGGCCGGCCGGACCCGGGCGGTCTCGGTCACCGCCGCCCACGGCGTGGACACCGCGTCGGGAATGATGCAGGCCTCCTCGAACGACAGCAGGTCCGGGACCGGCACCAGGGTGTCCTCGCGGGCCACGGCGTATTCGGCCCAGCCGCCGTCGTAGTCGACGCCGCGGGTGAGCACGAGGCCGAACCGGTCCCGCTCCCCCGCCTGGAGCAGCACCCGCTGGCCCGGTTGCCAGCCCGTCACCCCGTCTCCGAGCGCGTCCACCGTGCCCGCGACCTCGTGGCCGAGGGTCACCACGTCCCCACCGAGGTACAGCGGGGTCAGGGTGCCGTCGATCAGGTGCACGTCCGAGAGGCACACCCCCGCCGCGGCCACCCGGATCCGCACCTGCCCGCGCCCCGGCTCGGGCACCGGCACCGATTCCATCCGCAGCGCACGCTCGGCCACGTGCAGCCGTCCGGCCAGCATCTCCGCCACGCTCGCTCCCCTCTCCGACGTACTCGACCGGCGACGGCTCCAGGTCGGTGCGCGTTGGACCGCGCCGAGCCGGAGTCGTCGTCGGCGTACCCGTCGCCGCCCCACCGATGCGGCCGGCGCGGAAAAACGGCCGCGCCGCCCATAACCCCGGGCCACCGGACGACCGGCCGGTAGCATCCGGTCACAACCGGTGGAGAGGACGCCCGTGGTCGCACGCTTCGAGGAACTGGCCTGGCGGGAGACGCCGATCGGCGAGATCAGTCTGCGCCGGCGCCGCGACCCGTCGCTCGACGTCGACGTCTACGAGGTGAAGCTCGACGACGAGTTCCTGATGTCCAGCCTCTTCCCGGTCGCGGAGATCGAACTCGCCCGGCTCGGGCTGGCCCCGGTGACCGGCGAGGCCCTGGACGTGGTGGTGGGCGGGCTCGGCCTGGGCTACACCGCGCGGACCGCGCTGGAGGATCCCCGGGTGCGCTCGCTGCTGGTGGTCGAGGCGATCGAGGACGTGATCGACTGGCACCGCCGGGAGCTGCTTCCGTTCGCCGCCGGGCTGGCCGCGGACCCGCGGACCCGGTTCGTCCGGGCGGACTTCTTCGCGGCGGTAGCGGACGGCGCCGGGTTCGATCCGGAGGCGCCGGGGCGGCGGTTCCACGCGGTGCTGCTGGACGTGGACCACTCCCCCCGGCAGGTGCTGCACCCCAGCCACGCCGACTTCTACACCGTGGCGGGGCTGCGCCGGCTCGCCGCGCTGCTGCACCCGGAGGGGGTGTTCGCGCTCTGGTCGAACGACCCGCCCGACCCCGCGTTCCAGCGGACGCTGACCGAGGTGTTCCCGACCTCGGTGGCGCACGTCGTCCGCTTCCCCAACCCGTTGCAGGGCCGGGAGGCCGCGAACACCGTGTACGTGGCCCGGCACTGACGCGCCGGCAGGCATGGCGGGAGCCGGAGCGGGAAAGCGGGCGGCCCACCGTACTCCCGGGAGGGTGCCATGCGGACCTTGCTCTGGATCGTCGGCGTCGTGGCCGGCGTGCTCATCCTGCTCGGGTTGCTGCTGGAGGCGGTCCGTTGGCTGATCATCATCGGCCTGGTCGCGCTGGTCGTGGTCGTCGTCCTGGGTGTCATGAAGACCCGGCGGGTGCTGCACCGGCCCGCCGGCCGACGCTGAATCCTCCGGTCGCGGCCACCCCGCACCGTGTGACGAACTCAGCAAGTTACGCCCACGTAAGTTACCGGGCGGTTAAGTTAGGCTGAGGGCCGTCATCCGGCAGCGAGGAGAGACGGCGATGGACGCGACCGTGGAGCGGCCCTGGACGCGCAGCTACGCCCCCGGCGTACCGGCCGAGATCGCGGAGCCGGCCGGCTCGCTGGTGGACCTGCTCACCGACGCCGCCCGCCGCTACGGCCCCCGGGTCGCCCTGGACTTCTACGGCGCCACCACCACCTACGCCGGCCTGGCGGACCAGGTCGCCCGCGCGGCCGAGGCGCTGCGCCGGCTCGGCGTCGGCCCCGGCGACCGGGTGGCGCTGGTGCTGCCGAACTGCCCGCAGCACGTGGTCGCCTTCTACGCGGTGCTGCGCCTCGGCGCGGTGGTGGTCGAGCACAACCCGCTCTACACCGCCGACGAGCTGGCCCACCAGCTCACCGACCACGGCGCCCGGGTGGCGGTGGTGTGGGACAGGGTGGCGCCGCTGGTCGCCGGGCGGGGCGCGGTCGAGACGGTGGTGGCCGTCGACCTGACCGGGGCGCTGCCGCGGCTCAAGCGCTGGGCACTGCGGCTGCCGCTGCCCAAGGTGCGCGCCGCCCGCGCCGCGATGACCGCCCCGGCCCCCGGCGCGCTCTCCTGGTCGGCGCTGGTGACGGGCGCCGCGCTGCTGGCCGCCGACCACCCCGCGCCCCGGCCCGGGGACACCGCGCTGCTCCAGTACACCGGCGGCACCACCGGCGTCCCGAAGGGCGCCGTCCTGACCCACCGCAACCTGCGGGCCAACGCCGCGCAGGGCCGGGCCTGGGTGCCGGGCCTGCGCGACGGCGCGGAGACCGTGTACGCCGTGCTGCCGCTGTTCCACGCCTACGGGCTCACCCTCTGCCTAACCTTCGCCGTGAGCATCGGGGCCACCCTGGTGCTCTTTCCCCGCTTCGATCTCGACCAGGTGCTCGACGCGGCGCGCCGCCGCCCGCCGACCTTCCTGCCCGCCGTCCCGCCGATCTACGCGCGGCTCGCCACCGCCGCCCGGGAACGCGGCGTCGACCTCACCTCCGTCCGGTACGCCATCTCCGGCGCGATGGCGCTCCCGCCGGTCACCGTGCAGCTGTGGGAGTCGGTGACCGGCGGCCTGCTCGTCGAGGGCTACGGGATGACCGAGACCTCCCCCATCACCCTGGGCAACCCGGTGGCGCCGACCCGCCGGCCGGGCACGGTCGGGGTGCCGTTCCCCTCCACCGAGGTACGCCTCGTCGACCCGGAGGACCCGACCCGGGACCGCGCCCCGGGCGAGGCCGGCGAGCTGCTGGTCCGCGGCCCGCAGGTGTTCGCCGGCTACTGGAACCGTCCGGAGGAGACGGCCCGGGTGCTGCTGCCCGACGGCTGGCTGCGCACCGGGGACGTGGTCACCATGGACGCCGACGGCTTCGTCACGGTGGTCGACCGGATCAAGGAGCTGATCATCACGGGTGGGTTCAACGTCTACCCGTCGGAGGTGGAGGAGGCGTTGTGCCGGATCCCCGGCGTCCGCGAGGCCGCCGTGGTCGGCCTGCCCACCGGGGACGGTGAGGAGGTGGTGGCCGCCGTCGTGCTGGACCCGGCCGTGGGCGCCGACCCGGAGTCGGTCCGCGCGGCCTGCCGGCAGCACCTCGCCGGCTACAAGGTGCCCCGCCGGGTGGTGGTGGTCGACGACCTGCCCCGCTCGCAGATCGGCAAGATCCTCCGCCGCGAGGTCCGCGACCGGCTGCTCGCCGAGCGCTGATCGGCGGCGTCGGCGGGCCCGGCCCGGAGCGGAGGGTTCCCCACCGGGCCCGGCCCGCCTGACGGTCAGCTCGACATGCTGGCGAACATGCCGGCCTCGTAGGAGCCGCCCTTCTGGTGCACGATCACGGCGAGCCGGTTTGCCGCGTTGATCAGGGCGACCAGGCAGACCAGCGCGGCGATCTGGTCGTCGTCGTAGTGCTTCCGCACCTGGGCCCAGGTCTCGTCGGACACGCCCTCGTGGGCGTCGGCGAGCCGGGTGCCCTCCTCGGCGAGGGCCAGCGCGGCCTGCTCGGCCTCGGTGAACACGGTGGACTCGCGCCAGGCGGCGACCAGGTTGAGCCGGACCGCGGTCTCCCCGGCGGCCGCGGCCTCCTTGGTGTGCATGTCGATGCACCAGCCGCAGCCGTTGATCTGGCTGGCCCGCAGCGACACCAGCTCCTGCGTGGACTTCGGCAGCGGCGACTGGTGGAGCACCAGGCCGGCGTTGGCGAACCGCTTGGTGAACTTGGCGGCGACCTCGTTCTCGAACAGGTTGAATCGGGCGTCCATGACGTCGTCCTCTCTCGGTGTAGCGCCGGACGAACACGAGATGCCGGCGACCCGGTCCCCGTGACAGCACGGCCGCGTGACGCACGCCACTACCGTCTCGGTGTCACAGAACGGCGGGACTCGGCATCTGGTGGGGTGACGCAGTCGAGAGCGAGGAGGAGATCCGCATGGCCGGCACGTCGCGGAACACGCCCGAGGATCCCGGCGAGGGCATGAACCAGGACGACCGCATGGACTCCGCCACCCAGGCGTTCCTCGCCCACCGCAACCTGCTGTTCACCGTCGCCTACGAGATGCTCGGCTCGGCCGCCGACGCGGAGGACGTCCTTCAGGAGACCTGGTTGCGGTGGGTGGGCGTCGAGCTCGACACGGTGCGGGACCAGCGGGCGTACCTGGTCCGGATCGCCACCCGCCAGGCCCTCGCCCGGCTGCGTACGCTGGGCCGCCGCCGGGAGTCCTACGTCGGCTCGTGGCTGCCCGAACCGCTGCTGACCACGCCCGACGTGGCCGAGGACGTCGAGTTGGCCGACAGCGTCTCGATGGCGATGCTGCTGGTGCTGGAGACGCTCGCGCCGACCGAGCGGGCGGTGTTCGTGCTGCGTGAGGTGTTCGACCTGGCCTACGAGGAGATCGCCGAAGCCGTCGACAAGAGCCCGGCCGCGGTCCGTCAGATCGCGCACCGGGCACGGGCCCACGTCGCGGCGCGCCGCCCGCGCGGTGTCGTGTCCCAGGCCGAGACCCGGGATGCGCTCCAGGCGTTCCAGCGGGCGGCCGAGACGGGCGATCTGCAGAGCCTGCTCGACATCCTCGCGCCGGACGTCGTCCTCCTGGGCGACGGCGGCGGAATCAAGCAGGCGGTCCCGCGGCCCGTCGTGGGGGCCGACAAGGTGGCCCGCCTGCTCGTCGCCGGGCTGGGCCGGGTCGCCGGCACGATGTCGCTGCGGCCGGCACAGGTCAACGGCTACCCGGCGCTGATCTTCCGGCAGGACGACGAGATCGACACCGTCGTGGCGGTACGCATCGACGACGGCCTCATCACCGGGCTCTACGCCGTCCGCAACCCGGAGAAGCTGTCGCACATGGGGCGGGAGACGACCCTGCGCCGCTGAGTCGGTGGCCCGCGGAGCCGAGCCGCTCAGCCCAGACCGCGGTGCGCGGCCCACAGCGCACCGGCGCGGCCGGCGGCCCGGTCGACCAGGGCCGTCAGCTCGGGCCGGTCGGGCACGGGGAACGAGACGTAGGTGCCGCGGCCGCCGCCGGTCGGTCGGCCGTAGGCCTTCGCCGCGAGGCGGCCGTCCGGGAGGAGCCGGACGTTGAGGGTGGTCAGGGTGAACTCCTCACCGCGCCGGGTGTCGGTCCAGCGGAGCTCCTCGGGGATCGTGACGTTGATCGCCAGGGCGCTCACGTCGAGGGGTACGTCGCCGCTCATGGACGCATGGTCCCACGCGAGCCGGCGCCCGCCGGAGGCGGATCTCGGCCCTCCCCTCGATTTGCCGAACCAGCAAGAAAGTTTGTCGGCATCGGGGAGTGGTGAGGACGCTGGTGGGCATGCACGTCAACCAGTCCCACGACCTGAACGCCGCGCCCGCCGCGGAGCACCGGAAGGAAGCCGCCTCATGAGTGGACCCGGACACCACCACACCGAGGAGGAGGCGGCCGCCCTGTTCGAGCCGCCGGGCTGGGACGAGCGGTACGCCGGCGAGGAGAAGATCTGGAGCGGTAACCCCAATCCGCAGCTCGTCGCCGAGGTGTCCGGGCTGGCCCCGGGCACGGCGCTCGATGTCGGCTGCGGCGAGGGCGGCGACGTGATCTGGCTGGCCCGCCAGGGCTGGACGGTGACCGGCGCCGACTTCTCCGCCAACGGCCTGGCCCGCGCCGCCCGGCACGCCGAGGAGGCCGGGGTCGCCGACCGCACCGACTGGTGGCAGGTCGACGCCCGGACCTTCGCGGCCGGCGGCCGGTCCTACGACCTGGTCACCAGCCACTTCCTGCACCCGCCGGACGGCGGGATGGTGGAGGTGACCCGCCGGCTGGCCGACGCCGTCGCGCCCGGCGGGCACCTGCTCGTCGTCGGCCACGCGCCGCACGAGGCGTTCACCCACCTGACCGCGAGCCACCGCCGGGCCATGTTCGTCGCCGAGGACCTGCTGCCCGGGCTGCCGGACGACTTCGAGCCCCTCGTGGTGGAGCAGCGGCCGCGGACCGTGACCCGCGACGGCGTGACGGTCGACATCCACGACTCCACGCTGCTCGCCCGTCGCAGGTCACCGGCCGGCTGATCGAGCACGGCGCGGCCCGCCGCCGGACCGGCGGCGGGCCGCGCCGTCAGAACCAGGTCTCCCGCGCGTCCAGGGTGGTGCGGTCCAGGCTCTCCAGCAGGTCGAACTGCGGGCCGGTGCGGGGCAGCTCGTAGCGGAAGAAGTACCGGGCGGCCTGCCGCTTGCCGGCGAGGAAGTCGGCGTCCGGGCCGTCCGGGCTGCCCAGCGCCTCGACGGCGAGCAGCTGCTCCAGCCACATCCAGGCGATCACCACGTGCCCGACCGCCTCCAGGTAGACGCTGGCGTTGGCCAGGGCCAGCTCGGGGTCGCCGGCGCCGTGCAGCCGCCGGGTGACCACGGCGATCCGGTCGACCGCCGCGCCGAGGCGGCCGGCCAGCTCGGCCGCCTCGCCCTCGGTCTTCCAGGCCCGGGTGACGGTGGCCCGGATGGTCTCCAGCAGCAGCTCCAGCCCGGCGCCGCCGCGCATGGTGACCTTGCGGCCGAGGAGGTCGAGCGCCTGGATGCCGTGGGTGCCCTCGTGGATCGGGTTGAGCCGGTTGTCCCGCCAGTGCTGCTCGACGTCGTAGTCGCGGGTGTAGCCGTAGCCGCCGTGCACCTGGATGGCCAGGTCGTTGGCGGCCAGGCACCACTGCGACGGCCAGCTCTTGGCGATCGGGGTGAGCAGGTCCAGCAGCAGGTGCGCGCGGCTGCGGTCGGCCTCGGCCGGGGCGGTCTTCTCCTCGTCGAGCAGCCGCCCGCAGTAGAGGATCAGGGCGAGCGCGCCCTCCACGTAGCTCTTCTGCGCCAGCAGCATCCGGCGTACGTCGGCGTGCGCCACGATCGGCACCTGTGGTGCGGTGGGGTCCTTGTCGGCGGCGGGCCGGCCCTGCGGACGCTGCCGGGCGTACGCCACGGACTTCAGGTAGCCGGTGTAGCCGAGCGCGGTGGCGCCGGCGCCCACCCCGATGCGCGCCTCGTTCATCATGTGGAACATCTGCGCCAGCCCCTGGTGCGGCTCCCCCACCAGGTAGCCGACCGCCCCGGGCCGCCCGTACGGGCGGTGCACGCCCTCGCCGAAGTTGAGCAGCGTGTTGGTGGTGCCCCGGTAGCCGAGCTTGTGGTTGAGGCCGACCAGCACCACGTCGTTGCGCGGGCCGGGCGCGCCGTCGGCGTCGAGGAGCACCTTCGGCACGATGAACAGCGAGATGCCCTTCACCCCGGGCGGCCCGCCGGGGATCCGGGCGAGCACGAGGTGGACGATGTTCTCGGCCAGGTCGTGCTCCCCGCCGGAGATCCACATCTTGGTGCCGACCAGCCGGTACGTCCCGTCGTCCTGCGGCTCGGCCCGGGTGGTGATGTCCGCGAGGGAGCTGCCGGCCTGCGGCTCGGAGAGGCACATGGTGCCGAAGAAGCGCCCCTGCACCATGGGCCGGACCCAGGTGTCGATCTGTTCGGCGCTGCCGTGGGCGAGCAGCAGGTTGGCGTTGCCGAGGGTGAGGAAGGGGTAGGCGGCGGTGGCCACGTTGGCGGCCTGGAACCAGGCGAAGCAGGCGGCGGCCACGGCGTGCGGCAACTGCATGCCGCCGACCGACTCGTCCAAGCTGGCGGCCAGCAGGCCGGTCCGGGCGAACACCTCCAGGGCGGCCTTGACCTGCGGGATGGTCCGGACCCGCTGCCCGTCGAAGGTCGGTTCGCTCGCGTCGGCGGCCCGGTTGTGCGGGGCGAACTGCTCGGCGGCGACCTGCGCGGCGAGGTCCAGCACCGCGTCGATGGTCTCCCGCGAGTGCTCGGCGTAGCGGGGCCGCTCGGTGAGCCGGCCGACGTCCAGCCAGTCGTGGAGCAGGAACGCCAGATCGCGACGCGACAGCAGGGTGGACGACGACACGGGACTCCTTCCGTCGACCGTCGTCAGCCGCGGCGCAGCCCGGCGACGGCCTCTCGGAGGTCATCCTGACTGATCGGGGCGGGCGGCGCACCCTCCGTCGCCTCCCGGAGCGCCTTGGCGAGTTGCACCCGGCGCAGCACCTCCCGCAGGTCTGCCCCGGTGAGCCCGGGGGTGGCGGCGGCCAGCCCGGCCGGGTCGACGTCGGCGGCGAACATCCGGAAGCCGGGCCGCTCGTGCCGGTCGATCAGCTCCCGGATCATCTTGGCGAGGATCTCGGCGCGGCCGGCCTCGTCCGGCGCCGGGATGGCGATCTTGAGATCGAACCGGCCGGAGCGGGTCAGCGAGGCGTCCACCCGCTGCGGGAAGTTGGTGGTGGCCACCACGATGACGTCCGGGTTCTCCTCGAACAGGGTGTTCATCTCCTGCTTGAAGATGCCGGCGACCGCGTTGACCGCCTGGCTGGCCGCGTCGCCGCCGGCGCCGGCGTAGCTGATGATGCTGTCGAACTCGTCGAAGAGCATGACCGTGGGCCGCCGGTAGCGGCGCGCCTCCCGGAAGATCCGCTTGATGTTGCGCTCGGAGCCGCCGAGGAACTTGTCGAGGATCTCCGGGGTGCGGATCTCCACGAAGTCCGCGCCGATCTCGTTGGCCAGGGCCCGGGCCAGCATGGTCTTGCCGGTGCCCGGCGGCCCGTACAGCAGGATGCCCTGCGGCCGGCGCGCGCCCCAGCGGGCCATCGCCCCCGGGTGCCGGAACGACACCGCCACCTCGCGGAACCGGGCGACCACCTCGGCCAGGCCGCCGACCTGGTCGAGGGTCACCGCCGCGCTGCGCGGCACCGCCGCGGCCGCGCGGTGCCCCACGGAGTACGACCGGCCGCGCAGCAGCGTCGGCTCCGGGGTGTCGCCGGCCAGCTCCCGGACGGCCTGGAGCACCACGCCGAGCACGGCGGTCAGGTGGGCCGGCGTCACCTCGGCGCTGGGCACCTCGGCGCGCACCCGCACCGTCCCGGCGTCGTGGCTCACCTCCGGCCGGGTCGCGGGGCGGCTCGGCGACCGCGGTCCCGGCGGGTCGCAGCCCGAGCCGGCGGCCGGCCTCGGCCGCCACCCGGCCGACGGTGGCGGCCGGCCCCTCGCCGCCCCTCGCGGCGAGCCGCTGCGCGAGCAGCAGCCCGACCGGTCCGGCCAGGCCCAGGGCGAGCAGGCCGGCGGCGGGCAGCGGGGCGTCCGCCCGCAGGTACGCCTCGAAGCGGTGCACCGGCCGCCCGTCCCGGCTGTCGGCGCGCACGGTGCAGCGCACCTCCCGCACGGGCGCGGGGAAGTCACCGCCGGCCAGCAGCTCCACCGGCCCGTCCTGGGCGGCGGCGAGCAGCGCCGCGGCGTCGGTGACGGTCACCCGGGCGCCGAGCAGCGTCACCGTGTCCACGTCCGGCCGGACCTCGTACCCCGTCATGCGACCACATCCCTCGCTGCGGCGGTCTCCGCTGCCGAGTCTGACACCGGGTGACCGCGGCGGCCACCGGCGCCGCTCAGCCCGCTTCGGCGAGCAGTCCGTCGACCAGGTCCCGGGGCAGCCCGTGGGTGTCGTGCAGCCAGTGGTAGTCGCGTTCGGTCAGCGGCCCGCGCCCGCGGACCCGGTCGACAAGCGGCCGGCCCCGGTCCAGCAGGCCGCGGAACCGCCGCTCCTCGTCCAGCAGCACGTCGCGCAGCGGGCCGACCTCCCCGTGCTGCCGGAACCGGCGCAGCGTGTCGCGGTACGCGTCGAGCGGCAGGTCGGACAGGCCGCGCGCCGGGTCGTCCCGCCACAGCACGGTGAGCGCCCGCCGGACCAGCCGGCGCAGCACGTAGCCGCGGCCGGTGTTCCCGGGGCGTACCCCGTCGCCGAGGACGACCACCGCGGAGCGCAGGTGGTCCGCCACCACCCGCAGGTCCTCGCCGCGCAGGTCCCACCGGTCGCGGACCGCGCCCACCCACGGGGTCAGGCCCGCGCCCTCGAAGACCGACCGGCCGCCGCGCAGCACCATCTCCAGGCGCTCCAGGCCCATCCCGGTGTCGATGCTGGACATCGGCAGCGGCGTCAACCGGCCGTCGGGGTGCCGGTGGTGGCGCATCTGGACGTGGTTCCAGACCTCCATCCACCGCTCGTCGGTGCCCGGGGTACCGACCGGCGGGCCGTCCCCGGTCCACACGAAGATCTCCGAGTCGGGCCCGCACGGGCCGGTCGGGCCGTTGGACCACCAGTTCTCCGCGCCGTTCGACTCGACCGGCACGCCGAGCCCGGTCCAGGTGACGAGCGCGGTCTCGTCCGGTCCGACCTGGTCGTCGCCGCCGAAGACGGTGGCGTGCAGCCGCCCCGGGTCGATGCCGAAGCCCTCGGTGAGCAGGTCGTAGCCCCAGTGGAGGCTGGTCGCGATGTCGTAGTCGCCGAGCGACCAGGAGCCGAGCATCTCGAAGACGGTCAGGTGGGTCCGGTCACCGACCTCGTCCAGGTCGGTGGTGCGCAGGCACCGCTGCACGTTGACCAGCCGCCGGCCGCCGGGGTGCGGGCGCCCCAGCAGGTACGGGGTGAGCGGGTGCATGCCGGAGGTGGTGAAGAGCACCGGGTCGCCGGGTGGCGGGACCAGCGAGCTCTCGGGCGCGTCCCGGTGACCCCGGCGGCGGTAGTGGTCGACGAAGGTGCGGACGATCTGGTCGGGTGTCATGGCACGGGCCTTCCGGGATGGGACGACCGGACGGTCCGCCGCGCGGGCGGTGGCGTGACACGACGACGCCGGCGGACCGTTTCCGGTCGCCGGCGGGAATTGGGCAGGTCAGGCGGCGGCAACCGGCGAGCGGGAAGCTCGCGCGGCCGCGGCGGTGGTGCTGCGCCTGAGGTCCATGCGTATGACGGTAGCCGGTCGGCGCGTCATCGGCCACCGGAATACCCGGCCCTTCAGCTCGCTGAATCGACGTATTGACATGTGAAGGCAACTCGTCGGTAACATTCCGGCACCTCGGACGGCCCGGGCCACCCCCGAACCCGGGCCGATCCCCCACCGAGGCGCCGAACAGGCACGTGGACGGCTCGTGGGCGGACCCGCGCGGGTCCCGCCCGTCACCCCCGGAAGGAACCGCCCCCGTGAAAACGCTGATGTCCCGTGCCCTGCTGACCCTCGCCGTCGCCGTGGCGACGCTGGTCGGGCTCCCCTCCCCGGCCCACGCGGGCACCTGGACGCCGTCGAGCAACCCGGTCCTCTTCGTGCACGGTTGGAACAGCAGCGCCTCGACCTGGAACACCATGATCGGCCGGTTCCAGGGCGACGGCTGGCCGTCGAGCCACCTGCGGGCCTTTTCGTACGACACCAGCAGGTCCAACGCCACCACCGCCCAGGTGGTGGCCCAGGAGGTCGACAGGCTGCTCGCCGCGACCGGGGCGTCGAAGGTCGACATCGTCACCCACTCGATGGGCGCGCTCTCCTCGCGCTACTACCTGAAGTACCTGGCCAGCAGCGGGAAGGTGGACCGCTGGGTGTCCCTCGGCGGTCCCAACCACGGCACCGGTTCGGCGAACTCCTGCTACAGCACCGCCTGCGTGGAGATGCGGGTCGGCTCGACCTTCCTGGCCGACCTCAACGCCGGCGACGAGACGCCGGGCGCCTTCGGCTACGGCACCTGGCGCTCCCCGTGCGACGGCGTGATCAACCCGGTGGACAGCACCGTCCTGGCCGGCGCGACCAACACCCGGACCGCCTGCGTCTTCCACACGAACCTGCAGAACGACGCCACCATCTACGGGCAGGTACGCGACTTCGTCAACGCCTGAGAGCGAGCCCGCCGGTCCGGTGCGCCGGGCCGGCGGGCGCCTGCCATGCTCCGGTCCCGATCAGGCCGTGCCGGAGGAGACCAGCGGGGCCGGGGCCACCGGCTGCCGGCGGTCGGAGCGCCGGTTCGGCAGCGACAGCCGGATCACCTTCCACCAGGCGGAGGCGACCTGCTTCGGCAGCGGGCCGGTGGTGTACTTCAGCCCGTACCTGTCGAACAGGGCCCGGACCTGCGGGGCGATCTCCTGGTAGCGGTTGCTCGGCAGGTCGGGGAAGAGGTGGTGCTCGATCTGGAACGACAGGTTGCCGGTCATGATGTGCAGCAGCCGGGGGCCGCTGATGTTGGCCGAGCCGAGCATCTGCCGCAGGTACCACTCGCCGCGGGTCTCGCCGTCGATGGAGGTCTTCTCGAAGGTCTCGACGCCGTTCGGGAAGTGCCCGCACATGATCACCGAGTGGCTCCACAGGTTGCGGATCAGGTTCGCGGTGAACGTGGCGGCGAGCGTGGACAGGAACGACGGGCCGGACAGCAGCGGGTGCAGCACGTAGTCCTTGAGCACCTGACGGCGGATCTTGCGGCCGACCGCCTTGGCGCGCTCCCGGAACGCCGGGTCCTTGTGCCGGCCGTTCTTGAGGTTGTTCCCCAGCTCCAGGTCGTACGCGGCGATGCCGTACTCGAAGAAGCAGGCGTTGACGAAGTTGTAGAACGGCTGGCCCAGGTACATGGGGTGCCACGGCTGGTCCTCGTCGACCCGCATGATGCCGTACCCGAGGTCGTTGTCCTTGCCGAGGACGTTGGTGTACCGGTGGTGCAGCTCGTTGTGCGAGTGCTTCCACTGCTCGGGCGGGGAGACGTGGTCCCAGTCCCAGGTGGTGGAGTGGATCTTCGGGTCGCGCATCCAGTCCCACTGCCCGTGCAGGACGTTGTGCCCGATCTCCATGTTGTCGAGGATCTTGGCGACCGCGAGGCCGGCCGTGCCGACGATCCAGGCCGGCGGGAAGAGCGAGAAGAGCAGCACCGCCCGGCTGCTCAGCTCCAGCGTCCGCTGGGTCTTGATCACCTTGCGGATGTAGCGGGCGTCCCGCTCGCCCCGATCGGCGATCACCCGATCCCGGATCGCGTCCAGCTCCTTGCCGATGATCTCGATGTCCGCGGCGGTGAGGTGGGCGATCGGGTTGTCGGCCTTCTTCTGGATCACGGTCACGTCGGGTGGCCTCCTGTCAGAGTTCGATGTCGCAGGTACCGGCGGCCGCCGACACACAGGTCTGGATGAGCACGCCGTCCCCGGGGACGGCGGTGGTGAGATCGCCGTTGCGCAGGTCGCGCACCGCGCCCTCGCGGAGCGGGACGACGCAGCCGAAGCAGATCCCCATCCGGCAGCCGGACGGCATCAGCACGCCGGCCTCCTCGCCGGCGTCGAGGATCGGCGTGGCCCCGTCCGCCTCGACGGTCACGCCGGCCCCGGTGAACGTCACGGTGCCGCCCTCCCCTGGCGAAATCACGGTGGGCCGGAACCGCTCGGTGTGCAGCCGGTCGGCGAGCCCGTGTGACTCCCAGTACCCCTCGACGGCGTCGAGCATGCCGATCGGCCCGCAGGCCCAGGTCTGCCGGTCGAGGTGGTCGGGCACCAGGTCGGCCAGCTCGTCGACCCCGAGCAGCCCGTCGGTGTCGGTGTGCCGCTCGATCAGCCGCAGCGCGCCGGCCTCGGCGAGCGCCCGCAGCTCCGGGCCGAAGATGACGTCGTCCCGGGCCGGCGCCGAGTGCACCAGCACCACGTCGGCCCGGTCCGGGAGGCCGGCACGCAGCATCGCCATGACCGGGGTGATGCCGCTGCCCGCGGTGAGGAAGAGGACCCGGCCGGGGGTGGACGCGGGCACCACGAAGTCGCCCTGCGCCTGGTCGAGCTGGACGATCGTGCCGGGCCGGACCCGGCGGACCAGGTGGTTGCTGACCTTGCCGTCCGGGATCGCCTTCACGGTGACGGTGATCCGGCCGTCCGCGGCGCCGGGCACCGAGGTGACCGAGTACGCCCGCCACTGGCGGACCCCGTCGACGTCGACGCCGAGACGCACGTACTGTCCGGGCAGGTGCCCCTGCCAGGCGCGGCCCGGCTGGATGACCACGGTCGCGGCGTCCCGGGTCTCCGGGCGGACGGCGACGATCCGGCCGCGCAGCGGGGCGCCGGCGCGCAGCGGCGCCACGAGGTCGAGGTAGTCGCCCGGCAGCAGCGGGGTGGTGACCGCGCCGGCCAGCCGCAGCAATCTGTCCCGGAAGGTGGCCTTCTGGGGGTGGCGGTGGGCAGTTGTGGTCATATCACCAGGGTGACTGCGTGATCGCATAACATCTTGACCGGCAAAGGTGAAACAGTCGTAGGTTTTTGTTCGGGGTGAACAAGATGTCCGACGAGTCCGGGACGAACTATCGCGCCGCCCATCTCGAACTCGACGCGGGGGTGGCGGCCCAACTGCGCGCCGGGCTGCCCGTGGTGGCGGAGCGGACGGTCAGCGCCATCACGGCCGAGGTTCCCGACTACTCCGGCGCGCTCACCGGCACCATGCGGGAGAAGATCGAGAACGCGGTGCGCATCGCGCTGGGCACGTTCCTCCAGCTCATCGAGGGGGCGCAGCGGGCCGACCCGAGCACCCCGCTGGCCCCGGCGCTGGAGGCCGCGTACGCGCTCGGCAGCGGCGAGGCCCGCTCCGGGCGGAGCATGGACGCGCTGCTGGCCGCGTACCGGGTGGGGGCGCGGGTGGCCTGGCGGGAGGTCTCCGCCACCACGGTGCGCAGCGGGCTGGCCGCCGAGACGGTGGCCGAATTCGCCGAGCTGATGTTCGCCTACATCGACGAGCTCTCCGCGGCCAGCGTGGCCGGGCACGCCGACGAGCTGGCCAGCGCCGGCCGGGCCCGCCGCCGCAACATGGAACGGCTCACCCAGCAACTGCTCGCCGGAGAGCCCGAGGAAACCCTGCGACGCAGCGCCGAACGGGCCGACTGGCCGCTGCCGCAGACGCTCACCGTCGTCCTCCTGCCCCGCCGCAACCTGCGCGCGGTGCTCGCCCTGCTCGGCCCGCACACCCTGGAGAGCGGCGAGGACCTGCCCGGCATGGACCCGGCGGAGGAACTGGCCGTCCTGCTGGTGCCCGACACCCACGGCGCTCGCCGCCGTCAGCTCACCCGGCTGCTGCACGGGCACCGGGCGGTGCTCGGGCCGGCCCGGCCGTGGCACCGGGTCGCCGCCTCGTACCAGCGGGCGACGCGGGCGCTCGCCCTCGGCCTCGGCGAACCGGACGCCGGACCGGTCGACACCGAGCAGCACCTGGCCGAACTACTGCTCAGCATGGACCCGGAGGCCCTGGCCGACCTGCGGGCCCAGGCCCTCGCGCCGCTCGCCGGCCTGCCCGCGGCCACCGCACACCGGCTCGCCGAGACGCTGCGCTCCTGGCTGTTGCACCAGGGCCGCCGCGACGACGTGGCGGCCGACCTGTTCGTCCACCCCCAGACCGTCCGCTACCGGATGGGCAAGCTCCGCGAGCTGTACGGCGACCGCCTCCACGAACCGGCCACGGTGCTGGCCCTCACCATCGCCCTGGCCGTCCCG
>NZ_JBSSLX010000092.1:0-20720 GCF_053890995.1 Micromonospora sp. I033
AGATGTGTATAGAGACAGGGGCGCGGGCGCGCTGGTGGTGGCCACCCGGCACCTGGTCCGGGCCGGTCTCTGGCTGGTGGTCTGCCTGGGCGCGCTGGCCGGTGACTACCTGGTGCTCGGCGCCGAGCTGGTGGCGTGGGTGCAGGTGCTCATCTACGTCGGCGCGGTGGTGGTGCTGCTGCTCTTCGCGGTGATGCTGACCCGCGCCCCGATCGGTCCCTCCGACGACCTCGACCGGCCCGGCTGGCCGGCCGCGCTGATCGGCGCCGGCAGCGGGCTGGGCCTGGCCGTGCTGCTGGTCGACGCGTTCCGCTGGTCCCGGGTCGGACCGCCCGCCGCGGGCACCGCCGAGCGCCTCGGCGAGCAGGTGTTCCGCTCCTGGGTGCTGCCCTTCGAGGTGCTCTCGGTGCTGCTGCTCGCCGCCCTGGTCGGCGCGATCGTGCTCTCCCGGCCCGACATCGGCCGCCCCGGTGCGACCCCGGGCGGCACGCCGGCCCGCCCCGGGCGCCCGGCCGGCCCGGCCGAGCCGGCCCGCCCGGTGGTCGCGGCCGCCGACGAGGGTGGGCGCGGGTGAGACCGGTCATCCCCTACGTCACCGCCGCGCTGCTGTTCGGCCTCGGCGTCTACGGCGTGCTGCGCCGCCGCAACGCCGTCCTCGTGCTGATGGCCGTCGAGCTGATGCTCAACGCGGTCAACCTGATCCTGGTCACCGCCGACACCACGGTCCGGGCCGCGCTGCCGCACTCCGGCCAGGTCTTCGCGCTCTTCGTGATCGTGCTCGCCGCCGCCGAGATCGGCGTCGGGCTGGCCATCGTGCTCCAGCTCTACCGGCTGCGGGCCAGCGTCTCGGTGGACGACGTGCCGCTCGCCGAGGCGCCCGCCCCGGCCGCCGGGGTCGCCGCCGACCGGGGCGAGGGGGAGAAGTGACCGGACTGCTCGCGGTGGCGCTGCCCGGCGTACCCCTGCTCGCGGGCCTGCTCGGGCTGCTGCTGCCGCCGTCGCCGCGCGGGGCGACCACCGGCGAGGACCCGGCCCGTCGTGCGGCGATCGCGCTCGGCGTGGCGGGCGCGGCGGTCGCGCTGCTGGCCGCGGTGGCGCTGGTGTTCCGGGTGGACGGGCCGGTCGAGGGCGGCGCCGACTGGGTCGACCTGGGCGGGCTGCGGGTGACCCTCGGCTGGCGGCTCGACGGGGTGGCCGTGCTGGTCGCCGTGGCGGTGGCCGCGGTGGCCCTGGCCGTGCAGGTCTACTCGATCGGCTACCTCCGGCGCGGCCCGCACGACGACGTCGAGGTGGACCACCGCTACCCGCCCTACGCGGCGCAGATCAGCCTGTTCACCGCGGCGATGCTGACCGTGGTGGTCTCCGGCGACCTGATCCTGCTGCTGGTCGGCTGGGAGGTGATGGGCATCTGTTCCTACCTGCTCATCGCCCACGACCGGCGGCTGCCCGAGGCGCCGGCCGCCGCCGTGAAGGCGTTCCTGGTCACCCGGGTGGGTGACGTCGGCTTCCTGCTCGGCATCGCGCTGCTCGGTGTCGGCGCGGGCAGCTTCCGGATCGCCGACGTGCTGGCCCACGACTACTCCTCGGGCACGCTCACCGCGGCCTGCCTGCTGCTGCTCGCCGGGGTGGCCGGCAAGAGCGCGCAGTTCCCGCTGCACACCTGGCTGCCGGACGCGATGGCCGGCCCCACCCCGATCTCGGCGCTGATCCACGCGGCCACCATGGTCGCCGCCGGGGTCTACGCGGTGGCCCGGCTCTTTCCGCTCTTCGCGCAGGCCCCGGCCGCCCTCGCCGTGCTCGGCGTGATGGCGGCGGTGACCCTGCTGCTCGGCGCGTTCGCGGCCACCGCGCAGGACGACATCAAGCGGGTGCTGGCCTGGTCGACGGTGTCCCAGATCGGCTACATGACCGGCGCGCTCGCCGTCGGCGCTCCCGCGGCGGCCCTGTTCCACCTGCTCACCCACGCCGCGTTCAAGGCGCTGCTGTTCCTCGCGGCCGGCGCGGTCATCCACGCCGTCGGCACCACGCTGATGTCCCGGATGGGCGGCCTGCGCGGGGCCATGCCGGTGACCTTCTGGTGCATGCTGATCGGCCTCGGCGCGCTGGCCGGGGTGCCGCCGCTGTCCGGCTTCTGGAGCAAGGACGGGGTGCTCGCCGCCGCGCAGGCCGCCGCCCTGGACGGCGCCGGCCCGGCCCCGGCCTGGGTGGGCTGGCTGGTCTGGCTGGCCGGGCTGGTCGGTGTCGCGGTCACCGCCTGGTACGCGACCCGCCTGCTGCTGCGGACCTTCCTCGGCGCGACCCGGATCCCGCTGGCACACCCGCACGACCCGCCGGCGGTGCTGCGCTGGCCGGTGCTGCTGCTCGCGGTGCCCGCCGCGCTGCTCGGCCTGGCCGCCTTCGCGCCGTGGTTCGCCGACCGGCTGCGGGTGCCCGCCGACGCCACCGACGAGGCCGTCGAGCTGGTGCACCTCGCGCCGAACCTGGTCCTGCCGTTCCTGCTGCTGCTGGTCGGCGCGGGCGTCGCGTGGGCGGGCTGGCGCCGCGACCCGGCCGCCGACCCGGCGCGCTTCCTGGGTCCGCTGCGGCCGGTCTTCGCCCGGGCGTTCCGGCTCGACGACGTCCAGCGCGCCCTCGTCGTACGCCCGACGACCGCCCTGGCCCGGGTCGTGCGGACCGGGGACGAGCTGGGGGTGGACGGCCTCGTGGAGGGCAGCGGCCGGGCCGCGGTCGAGGTGGGCGGCGGGCTCGCGGCGCTGCACCGGGCCGCGCTGCCCCGCGCGGCGGCCGGGGTGCTGGCCGGCGCGCTGCTGATCGGCCTCGCGGTCGCCCTGATCGGAGTGACCTCATGACGTTCGGGCAGTTCCTGCTGGTCGCGGTCCTCGCGGTGCCCGCGCTGGGCGCCGTCGCGGCCGCCGCCGTCCCCGGTGACCGGGCCGGCCGGCTGGTGGGCACGGCGGCCGCCGCGCTGACCCTGCTCGCCACGCTGCCGCTGGTCGGCGGTGACCACGGCTGGTTCGGCTACAGCCCCCGGCCGGCCGTGCAGCCCTGGCACCGGCTCGACCTGCCCTGGGTGCCCGGGCTCGACCTGCGCTTCCACCTGGGCGTGGACGGCATCTCCTGGCCGCTGGTGGTGCTCACCGCGCTGCTCAGCCTGCTCTGCTGCGGCTACACGCTCTGGCGGGTGCCCGAAGGCGGCGGCAGCGGGCGGGCCCTGGTGGCGCTGCTGCTGGTGGTCGAGGTGGGCATCCTGGGCACCTTCCTCGCCCTCGACCTGGTGCTGTTCTTCCTGTTCTTCGAGGTCGTCCTGCTCCCCATGTACGCGATCATCGCGGGCTGGGGCGGCGACGACCGGCGCCGGGCGGCCCGGAAGTTCGCCCTCTACACCCTCTTCGGCTCGGTGCTGCTGCTGGTCGGCGTCTACGTGGTGGTGGCCGCCGCGGGCACCGCCGACCTGGTGACGCTGACCGGCGGCACCGGGCTGTCCCGGGGCACCCAGCTGGCCGCGTTCACGCTGCTGGCGCTCGCCTTCGCGGTGAAGAGCCCGCTCTGGCCGCTGCACTCCTGGCTGCCCGACGCGCACACCCAGGCCCCCACCGTGGGCAGCGTGATCCTGGCCGGGGTGCTGCTCAAGATGGGCACGTACGGGCTGATCCGGGTGGCGGTCGGCGTGGCCCCCGAGGGCGCCCGCTGGGCCGCCCCGGTGCTCGGGGTGCTGGCCGTCGCGGCGATCCTGGTCGGCGGGCTGGTCTGCCTCGCGCAGGACGAGCTGAAGCGGCTGATCGCCTACTCCAGCGTGGGGCACATGGGCTTCGTGCTGCTCGGGGTCGCCACGCTCACCGCCACCGGCCTCCAGGCCGCGCTCATCGGCAACATCGCGCACGGCGTCATCACCGGGCTGCTGTTCTTCCTGGCCGGGGCCGTGAAGGACCGCACCGGCACCGGGTCGCTCGCCCAGCTGTCCGGGCTGCGGGAGACCGCGCCCCGGCTGGCCGGGCTGCTCGGCTTCGCCGCGGTCGCCTCGCTCGGGCTGCCCGGGCTGGCCGGCTTCTGGGGCGAGGCGTTCGCCGTGGTGGCGGCGCTCCGGCGCGGCGGCGGGCTGTGGACCACCCTCGCGGTGCTGGCCGCGCTGGGTGGGGCGCTGACCGCCGCGTACTTCCTGCGGTTGCTGCGCCGGGTCACCCACGGGCGGCCCAGCCCGGCGGTGGCCCCGGTCGCGCCCGGCCTGGCCGGTGCGGAGCTGACCGCCTGGGCGCCACTGGTGCTGCTCGCCCTCGCCGTCGGCCTGGCCCCCGCCCTCGTCCTGTCCTACGCCTCCGGCCCGGTCGGCGCCCTCCTGGGAGTGGTCACCAAATGAGCCTGGTGCAGAGCGTGGACAACGTGGCGCTGCTGCCGGCGTACCTGGCCGCCGGCACGGCCGTGCTGGTGCTCCTGGTCGACCTGCTGGCGGCCCGGGCCGCCGCCACGGTGGCGGTGGCCGCCCTCGGCGCGGCGGGCACCGCGCTCGGCTCGGCGCTGGTCGGCGCGGCCGGCGAGCGCCGCACCTTCTGCGTCGGCGCGGACTGCTCGTGGCTGTGGACCGGGCGGGCCGCGCTGGTCGCGGTGGTCATCGCGCTGCTCACCCTCGGCGTGCTGGCGCTCTCCGGCCCGCTGCTGCGGGCCGGCCGGATCCCGGTCGGCGAATACTGCTTCCTGCTCGCCTGCGCCATGACCGGCGGTGTGGTGCTCGGCGCGGCCGGCGACCTGATCACCCTGGTCGTGGCGCTGGAGACGCTCACCCTGCCGCTCTACGTGCTGGTCGGGCTGCGCCGGGGCAGCCGGGCCGGGGCGGAGGCGGCGGTGACCTTCTTCGTGGTCAGCGTGGTGGCCACCACGCTGACCCTGCTCGGCGCGGCGCTGCTCTACGCGGTGACCGGCGGCGTGCACCTCGACCGGCTCGGCGCGGCCTTCGCCGCCGGCGGGGACGGCCCGCCGGATCTGCCGCTGACCACGGTCGCCGTGGCGCTGGTGGTGGCCGGGCTGGCCTTCAAGGTCGCCGCGGTGCCGTTCCACGCCTGGGCGCCGGCCACCTACGACGGCGCGCCGCTGCCGGTGGCCGCGTACCTGTCGACGGCCTCGAAGCTGGGTGGCGTGGTGGCCCTGCTCGCCGTCGTGGAGCGGGCGCTGCCGGCCGACGTGACCGGCCCGGTGCTGGCCGTGCTGGCGGTGCTCACCATGACCGTGGGCAACCTGGTGGCGCTGCGCCAGCGGCGTACGGTCCGGCTGCTCGCCTGGTCCTCGGTGGCCCAGGCCGGCTACATCCTCGCCCCGCTCGGCGCGCTCGCGCTGGCCGCCGGGCGCACCGCCGACGCCCGCGCCGGGGCGTACGCCGGGGCCGTCGCGTACGCCGTCTTCTTCGTGCTGCTGGAGCTCGCCGCGTTCGCCGCGGTGGTGGCGCTACGGCCGGCGGACGGTGACGGCGGCACCCTGTCCGACCTGCGCGGCGCGGCACGGCGGCACCCGTGGGTGGGCGGCGCGTTCGCGCTGGCCCTGATCGGGCTGGCCGGGCTGCCGCCCGGGCTGGCCGGGCTGTTCGCCAAGGTGACCGTGGTCCGTGCGCTGCTGGCCGGGCACGCCGGCTGGCTGGCCCTGGTGGTGGCGCTGAACGCGGTGCTCGGCCTGGCCTACTACCTGCGCCTCGCCGCCACCCTCTACGCCGCGCCCGGCGGGGTCGCGGTCCGCCCGGCCCGGACCGTGGTGGTCGCGCTCGGGGTCGCCACCGCCCTGGCCGTGGTGCTCGGCTTCGCCCCGCAGCTCGTGCTCGACGTGGCGGCCCGCTGACCGTTTCGCCCTCCGGTGGGAAGGTGGCACAGCCCGCTCACAGGAATCCCCAGCCAACTTTCAGCCATGAGCCGGATGGTTGGCGGGTACCGGTGTGTTGAACCGGTCAGCGGGCTCCGCGCGGGCCCGCGCACCGAAGGAGCGATCGTGCATCACAACCGTCTCAAGACCGCAGCGCTGCTCGGCCTGTTGACCTCGCTGATCCTCGCGGTCGGCTACTGGTTCGGCGGTAGCGGCGGTCTCGTCATCGCCGTCGTCGTCTCGTTGCTGATGAACGGCGTGACCTACTTCTACTCCGACAAGCTCGCGCTGCGCTCGATGCGGGCGCAACCGGTCAGCGAGGCACAGTTCCCCGAGCTGTACCGGATGGTCCGTGAGCTCTCCACCCAGGCGGGCAAGCCGATGCCCCGGCTCTACGTGAGCCCGACGGCGCAGCCCAACGCGTTCGCCACCGGGCGCAACCCGGAGCACGCGGCGGTCTGCGTCACGCAGGGGATCGTCGAGATCCTCGACTACCGGGAGCTGCGGGGCGTCATCGGGCACGAGCTGTCCCACGTCTACAACCGGGACATCCTGATCTCCAGCGTGGCGGCCGGCCTGGCCGGCATCATCACCGCGCTCGCGAACATCGCCTGGTTCATCCCGCTGGGCTCCTCGGACGACGAGGACGCCCCGAACCCGGCGGTGCTGCTGCTCACCCTGATCCTCGGCCCGATCGCGGCCACACTGATCCAGCTGGCGATCAGCCGGAGCCGGGAGTTCCAGGCCGACCAGTCCGGCGCCGAGCTGAGCCGGGACCCGCTGGCCCTGGCCAGCGCCCTGCGCAAGATCCACGCCGGTACGCAGGCCCGCCCGCTGCCGCCGCAGGGCCAGCTCACCAGCACCGCGCACCTGATGATCGACAACCCGTTCAAGCGGGGCGGCGGCATCGCCGCGATGTTCGCCACCCACCCGCCGATGGAGCAGCGGGTGGCCCGGCTGGAGCAGCTGGCCCGCAGTGCCGGGCCGGTGCAGTTCCAGCGCTGACCCGCACCGACCACCTCCGCCCGCGTCCGTCCGGACGCGGGCGGAGTGGTGTGTCCGGGCACAAACCGTTTCCCCCGGATACGCCCCGGCGTTAGGGTCGAAACGTCTCCCACCCGTTACACCCTGGAGGTCGACCGTGGCCGCACTGCGCCAGTACCTGGGCGTCTGGCGGATCCCCGGCGCGCCGATGCTGCTGGTCCTCGGCATCATCGGCCGGCTCGGGATCGGCATGACCCCGCTGGCGCTGCTGCTGGTGGTCGCGGACGTCACCGACCGGTACTCGCTCGCCGCCGTCGCCGGGGGCATCTACGCGCTCTCCGGCGCCGCGCTCAGCCCCATCGCCGGGCGGATCGCCGACCGGGTCGGCCCCACCCCGGTGCTGCTGGCCACCGCCGTGGCCCACCCGCTCGCCCTCTTCGGGCTGCTCGGTGCCAGCCGGTCCGGCTCCGGCAGCCTCGCCCTCATCTACCTGGCCGCCGGCGTCGCCGGCGCCACGTACCCGCCGCTGACCGCCGCCATCCGGGGCGCCTGGAACGACCTCACCGCCCCGGCCACCGGCCGGGCCCACCTGCGCAACACCGCGCTCGCCGCGGAGACCTCCCTCTTCGAGGTCGTCTTCGTGCTCGGCCCGCTGCTGGTGGCCGGTTTCGTCCTGGTCGCCGACGCCGCCGCCGCGCTGGTCGGCGCCGCCGTGGTCACCCTGGTCGGCACCACCGCCGTCGCGCTCGGCCGGGTCATGCGCGGCTGGCAGCCGCACCCGCGCGAGCACCACGCCAGGGGCCTCGGCCCGCTGCGGGTCGGCGGCTTCCCGGCCCTGCTGCTCTGCGTCGCCAGCCTGGGCATCGCCTTCGGCGCCGCCGGCGTGATCGTCCCGGCCTTCGCCGGGAACGCCACCGCGGACGACCCGGAGAGCCTCGCCGGCGTGCTGCTCGCCGTCTGGGGCATCGGCAGCGCCCTCGGCGGCTTCTGGTTCGGGGTACGCAAGCCCGCCGCCAACATGACCCGCCAGTTCGCCTGGCTGCTCGGCGCGGTCGCGGCCAGCTTCGCCGTCTTCGCGCTGATGCCCGGCCCGGGCGCGCTGGGCGTCGCGCTGGTGCTCGGCGGGGCCACCATCGCCCCCGCGCTGACCCTGGAGAACACCCTGGTCGGCCGGATCGCCCCGGCCGGCATGCTGAACGAGGCGTACACCTGGGTGGTCACCATGTCGGTGGCGGCGAGCGCCGCCGGGGGCGCGGTGGCCGGGCTGATCGTCGACCACGCCGGCGGCGTGCCCTGGGCCTTCCTGTTCGCCGGGGCGGCGGTCGCCGTCGGGGCCGCGGTCGCCGCGCCGCGCACCGGCCCGATCGCCCGCGCCGAGGCCGCGGCGGTACGCGCCGAGCAGTCGCTGGTCGCCTGAATCCGGTCGGTCCGGGTACCACCCGGACATGTTCCTCTTCTTCTCGAACCGGGTCGGCTGCCTGGGCTCGATCCTGGTCAGCGCGGTCGTGACCGTGATCCTGCTGCTGATCTTCTCGCGCTGACGGTGAACTCGCGGTCATCCGAGAGGGAGTGCTGCCGGCACCGGCCGCCGGACCGGGGAACCATCGGGCGGGTCCAGGACCCTTAATGAGGTATGGGCCTGTTTCGCAGAGCGGAACCCGCCGGCTACGAGGACTTCGTCGCCAGCCGGTACCGGGAGATCGTCCGCTTCGGCGCGCTGCTGGCCGGTGACGCCCGGCTGGGCGAGGATCTCGCCCAGGAGGGTCTGATCGCGGCCTATCGGTCGTGGCATCGGTTGGGCGTGCCGGACGGGCGGCCGGAGGCGTATGTCCGGCGGGTGATGGTCCGTACCGCGATGCGGGCCAGGCGCCGGCGGTGGCGGAACGAGATACCGACCGAGGAACTGCCGGACGCCTACCGTCGTGGCTTCGCGGATCAGTCGGATCTCAGCGTGCAGGTGCTCGCCGGCCTGCGCGGGCTGCCCGCCGACCAGCGGGTGGTGCTCGTGTTGCGGTTCTGGGCCGACGCCTCCGAGGCCGAGGTGGCGCAGACCCTCGGCGTCGCGGTGGGGACGGTCAAGAGCCGCACGTCGCGTGCGCTGGCGACGTTGCGCGCCAGCGGTCTGTTCGTCGAATCCTCCAAGGGGACGCCGTGAATCCCACCCACGTCAGCGAACTGCTCGAACGCGCAGCCGCCTCCGTGACGCCGACCGAGACCGATCCCGCCTCCCGGCTGGTCAGCCTCGGGCGGCGCAGCGTGCGGCGCCGCCGCCGCGCCTGGGGAACTGCCGGCTCCGTCGCCGTAGCGGCCGCGGTCGCGGCCGTCGTGGCCCTGCCCGCCGGAACGGCGGCCCCGGACCGGTCTGGGGCGCCGGGGGCCACGGTGAGCCTGGATGGCCTGTCGGTCGCCGTCCCGGAGGGCTGGCGGACGAGCGAGGTCACGACCTTCGACCCCTGCGCCGCCGAGCCGCACACCGTCTACCTCGCCGCGCGGTGGGACCCCCGAGGCACGCGGCCCAGGTCCGGCCCGCCCGTCGGGTGCACGTCGGAAGGCCAAGCGTGGCTGGCTCTCGTGCGGGACGCCGTCCCCCGGGGCGTCAACCCGCAGCGGCTGGTGGTCGAGGACGGTCGGGTGCTCCAGGTCACGCAGGACTTGCAGTCCAGGTCGACCTACCGCGCCTTCGATGAGGAGACCATGGCGACCGGAGTCTTCATCTCGGGCGACGAGGAGGGTCGCGAGCAGCTGCTCGAACGCGTCACCTGGCCCGCCGGCCCGCCGGCTCCGCCCTCCGGCGGCCTGGCGTTACCGGACCGCATCACCGGCGCCGTCAGCGAGAACGCGGGCCCCATGGTCACCGCGACGGACGCGAAGACGCTGACCCGGATCCGGGCAGAACTCGCGGAGCTGCGCGACCCCGTGCCCGCCGGCGAGGAATGCACCCTGCAGAAGCCCGGTCGGGTCGGCATCGCCCTCGATGACGTCACCGTGGTGCTGGGTGACGCGACCTGCCCGCAGGCGATCTCGACCGGCGGCGGTCGCGTCCGGGTCCCGGGCGGGCTGGGCAGGGAGCTGCTCGACCTCATCGTGGCGAGCGACCGCGCCGCGGCCGAGCGTCGCACCAAGGACTGAGCGAACTCGTCGGGAGGCGTGACCGGCCCGATCACCGGGCCGGCCGTAGCCTTCTACCGGTAGTTGGTGAACTGGAGGGCGACGCCGAAGTCCTCGCCCTTGAGCAGCGCGATGACGGCCTGAAGGTCGTCCTTCTTCTTGCCGGTGACCCGGAGCTGGTCGCCCTGGATCTGCGCCTGGACGCCCTTCGGGCCCTCGTCGCGGATCTTCTTGCTGATCGCCTTGGCCTTGTCCGAGTCGATGCCCTGGATCACCTTGGCGTCGATCTTGAAGGTCTTGCCCGACGCGCGGGGGTCGCCGGCGTCCAGTGACTTCAGCGAGATGTTCCGCTTGACCAGCTTCTCCTTGAAGACGTCCAGCGCGGCCCGGACCCGCTCCTCGGTCTCCGCCTGGAGGCTGATCGCCTCCTCGCCCGACCAGGAGATCTCGGCGCCGGTGCCGCGGAAGTCGAACCGCGTCGCGAGCTCCTTCTCCGCCTGGCGGAGGGCGTTGTCGACCTCCTGCCGGTCGACCTTGCTCACGATGTCGAACGACGGGTTCGCTGCCATGCTCATGCTCCTGCTGTCCGGCGGTCTGTCCTGATCCGTCCCCCACTGACCAGTGGTGGGACCCCCTGACGGTACCCGCTTGCGACGGACCCGGGGGCAACCGCTATCCTTGCTTCCGCCGCCGCGTCGCGACGCGGTGGGGTGCCCTGGCGGGTTGCCCGAGCGGCCAATGGGAGCGGACTGTAAATCCGTCGCGAAAGCTACAGAGGTTCGAATCCTCTACCCGCCACCAGGCAACGACAAGGCCTCTGAACTGCGGAAACGTGGTTCAGAGGCCTTCGTCGTCTCCTGCGCGGGTGGACCGCTGCCGCCCCTCATCCCCGGCCGACCGAGCACGTAGCGGGCCAGAGTTGCTTCCCCACCTGTTGCGGCCCCGGCCCGCCGCAACGAGTCGGCTAGCGGGTCCCGGCCGGTCCCGGGCGCGAAATCGCGTTCCGGTCCGCCGGTCGCCGGGCCGGTGCGAAGCTGGGCCTGTGCCAGCCCCGCCGGCGCCCGAGCGCGCCGGTCGACCTGATCCGGCAGGTGGAGAACATGCCCAACGACAAGGAAATCCGTCCCTTCCGGCTCGACACGCCGGAGGACGCGATCGCGGACCTGCGTCGCCGGATCGCGGCGACGCGCTGGCCCACCCGGGAGCTGGTCAGCGATCGCTCCCAGGGCGTGCAGTTGGCGACGGTCCAGGAGCTGGCCCGCTACTGGACGAACGGTCACGACTGGCGTGCGGGCGAGGCGAGACTGAACGCCCTGCCGCAGTTCACGACCTACATCGACGGCGTCGAGATCCACTTCATCCATGTGCGGTCACCGCACGAGGACGCCCTGCCGCTGATCATGACGCACGGCTGGCCGGGCTCGGTGGTCGAGCTGCTCGGTGTGGTCGGCCCGCTGACCGATCCGACCGCGCACGGCGGACGAGCCGAGGACGCCTTCCACCTGGTGCTGCCGTCCCTGCCCGGTTACGGCTTCTCCGGCGAGCCGACCGAGCTCGGCTGGGACTCCAACCGCATGGCACGCGCCTGGACGGAGCTGATGGCCCGCCTCGGCTACTCGCGCTACGTCGCCCAGGGCGGCGACGTGGGTGCCGCCGTCACGGACGCGATGGGCCGCCAGGGACCGGAAGGGCTGGTCGGCATCCACGTCAACCTGCTCGCCGGGGCGATCGGCCTGAAGGACCAACTGCCGGCGAAGTCCGAGCAGGAACGCGCGGCGCTCGGTGCGCTCAACACGTTCATGGCGGAGGGCTTCGGCTACTTCCTGGAGCAGTCCACCCGTCCGCAGACGATCGGCTACTCCCTGCTGGATTCACCCGTCGGACTGGCGGCCTGGATGCTGGACCACGACACGGACAGCTACTACAAGATGTCCCGCGCGTTCGTCGACGGCGAGCCGGTGGGCGGTCTCACCCGGGACAGCATCGTCGACAACATCACGCTGTACTGGCTGACCGGCACCGGCGCCTCGTCCGCCCGGTGGTACTGGGAAACCGGCCGGTTCCAGGCCGCGGCCAAGGCGGCCGGCCAGGCTCCTCCGCCGGTCACGGTGCCGGTCGGCTTCACGACGTTCCCCGGCGAGCTCTTTCCCGCCCCGCGTACCTGGGCCGAGACGGTCTACCCCAGCCTCACCTACTTCAACGAGGTCGACACGGGTGGCCACTTCGCCGCCTGGGAGGTGCCCGACCTGTTCACGACCGAGGTGCGGGCCGCGTTCCGGCCGCTGCGGTAGTCCTGAGTCCGCCCCGGAAGGCGAGTCGCCCCGAAAGCTCTTGTGGTGGGCCGATCGCCTGCGGGCTGGCGGCGCTCGGATCGGACAGCCCGAGACCCTTGCCCGGATATCGATGATGGTGGAGTCTGTTCGAGGGGCCGCCACGGCTGCCCGGTTCGCCGTCCATTGTGGTCAAGGTCACCGATCATCATGCCTGGTAGGCGAATCTGCTCTTACGTGCGGTTTAGCCGGGGAAGTCGTTGTGCGCGCCTTCCGTAGCAGCGCCGGGACCGATCGTGACAGCATGCTGGGCCGGAGGGGCGGGCGCACCGGTCGAACGGATGATTTCCCTTTCTGCCGCCCCGGGGGGAGCCCTCCACCGCTTTTGCCCGTGCCCCCCGTGTGGCACGATCGTGGAACCTCCACCATCGCTGAAACTCTCTCGACAGGAGCAATCATGTCTGGTCGAAGGTTGGGCCGGCTGCTTGGCTCACTTCTCGTTCTCGCCGCCCTCTTCGGCGGCGTCGGTGGTTTCGACTTCGATGGCACCACGGGGGGCATCCAGACCCTGGACATTGTTTGGCAGTGACCGGGCCCTCCGGTCTGTCGCCGTCGAGCCCGGCTGCCACGACCTTCGTGTGCCGGCCGGGCGATGACTCGCGTCGATGACGGGGCGGCGCGCCGCCAATCCGAAGGAGCGGCATGATCCGTCGCGATCAGCCACGGCGCAGGTCGTCTGAGGACGCCTGGATCATCACGGCGCCGATGGCGCTGGTTGCCGTGGCCTGCGCCACGGTGACCGGCCTGCTCGCCGAACATCCCGTCGGGAAGTGGCCGCAGGCGACGCTCTTCCTGCTCCTCATGATCGTCGCCGGGCTGCCGCTGCTGAGCCTGGTCGTCCGCCGGCAGACGCTCGGCGTCACGCTCACCGAGCTGCCGCTGGTCCTGGCGCTCTACTTCCTGCCGCCGCTGACCGTCGTGTTCATCTACACGCTGACGGCGCTCATCACGCACATCCGGCACCGGTTCTCGGCGCCGAAGGTCTGGTTCAACGTCGCCCGCGCCGCGGCCGGCACCTCGCTGGCCGTGCTGGTCCTCCAGGCGTTCCCGCCCATCGAGGGGGTCGGGCCACGCACCTGGGTGAGCATCTTCGCGGCGGTCAGCATGGTGCTGCTGGTCAGCGTCGTCAGCGTGGTCGCCGTGCACACCCTGCTGCACGGCTGGCAGACCGGGCGGGGGGCGCTGCGCAGCGCCAAGGCCGGACTGCTGACGGCGGCCATCAACGTGGCCGTCGGGCTGATCGTGCTGATCCTGGTGCGCAGCACGTGGTGGTCGCTGCTCCTGCTCGCCGCCCTCGGCGCGGGTCTCGTCCTGGTCTACCGGTCGTACGCCCAGTTCTTCCGGCAGCACCGCACCCTGACCGACCTCTACGACCTGACCCGCGCGGTGGTCGAGAGCGGGCAGAGCGGCACCCTGGCCGACGCCCTGCTCGGCCGCGTCCGCGCCCTCATGCAGGCGGAATACGCGACGCTCTGGCTTCCGGCCCAGGGGCGGCACCCGGAGACCCTGCTGAGCGCCCGGGTCGACGATCCGGGCCTCCTCGACGTGGCGTACACACCGCCGGCGCTCCGGCAGAAGGTCCGCGAGACACGCCGTACGGTGGCCGTCGGACGCGGGGTGACCACGGACGGTGAGTTCCGCGCCGACCTCGCCGAGCGGCGGGTGAAGGACGCGGTGGTGGTGCCGTTGCGGTCGGGCCCGGTGGTGATCGGCACCCTGGAGGTGGCCAACCGGCTCGGTGACGGCAACCACTTCACCCCGGCGGACATCGCGGTCTTCGAGACCGTCGCCGCCCACGCCGCGGTCGCCCTGGAGAACTCCCGCCTGGTCGACCGGCTCCGGCACGACGCCGAGCACGACACGCTGACCAAGCTGCCCAACCGTCGGCGGATCACGGCGGCGGTGGCCGAGGCGGTCCGGATCGCGGCGCCGGGCGAGGTGGTGGCGCTGCTGCTGTTCGACGTCGACCGGCTGCGCCAGGTCAACGAGTCGCTCGGCCACGCGGCCGGCGACAAGGTCCTCGTCGAGGTGGCCGAGCGGCTGCGCGCCTGCGCGCCCTCCTCGGCCCTGGTCGGCCGGGCCGGTGGTGACGAGTTCCTGGTGACGCTGCGGCTGGAGAGCACCGAGGCGGCCCTTGAGCTGGCCGCGCAGCTGCGCGAGCAGATCCGCGACGAGATGGTCTTCGACGCGCTCACCCTGGACGTGGACACCGCGGTCGGGGTGGCCGTCCACCCGGACCACGGCAGCGACGCGGTGACCCTGCTCCAGCGGGTCGACCTGGCCGCCACGGCGGCGAAGTCCGTCCCGGGCAGCGTGCAGCTCTACAGCCCGGCGCTGGAGTCCCGGTCGCTGCGCCGGCTGGGCCTCGCCGGCGACCTGCGCCGGGCCTTGGACGACGGTGCGCTCGAGGTCTACTTCCAGCCCAAGGTGACGCTGCGGGACCGGCGCCTGGTCGGCGTGGAGTGCCTGGCCCGCTGGGAGCACCCGGCGCACGGCACGGTGGCCCCGGACGACTTCGTGGCGGTGGCCGAGCACACCGGCCAGCTGGGCCGGCTCACCGAGTTCGTGCTGCGGGAGAGCCTGCGCCGCAGCCGGGACTGGAGCCACGGCGAGCAGGCGCTCTCCGTCTCGGTCAACCTCGCCGCCCGGACGCTCACCGACCAGCACTTCCCGGCCCTGGTGCGGGACCTGCTCGACGAGTACGGCGTGCCGCCGCAGCGGCTCACGCTGGAGATCACCGAGGCCGGGGTGCTGGATGGCACCGAACGTCCCATTCCGACCCTGCGGCGCCTGCGCGACCTCGGTGTCCGGCTCTCGGTGGACGACTTCGGCACCGGCAACTCGTCCCTGGCCCAGCTGCGCCGGCTGCCCGTGCACGAGGTCAAGGTCGACCGCTCGTTCGTGCAGGGGATGGCGACCGATCCGGGCGACCTGGCCATCGTCAACGCCGTGGTGACGCTCTCCCAGCAGTTCGGCCTGAGCGTAGTGGCCGAGGGTGTGGAGAGCGAGTTGACCCTGGAGCTGCTCCAGGACATCGGCTGCGAGATCGGCCAGGGCTTCCTGTTCAGCCGGCCCCTGCCGTACGAGCGGCTGGAGGCCTGGTTCGGCGCCCAGGTCGACCCGGAGACGATCGTGGCCGGCGAGCTGCCTCGCCTGCGCGTCGTGCCCTGAGCTGGGGATACGCGACAACGGGGGATCCGATTTCACCTCGGCGGCGGGGTCGTGTACTGTTTCCTCTGCGCGGCACCCCACGGGGTGATCGGGTAGGCCCCCTTAGCTCAGTCGGCAGAGCGTCTCCATGGTAAGGAGAAGGTCTACGGTTCGATTCCGTAAGGGGGCTCAGAGGGTCCGGCTGGACCCGCCACGGCGGTGTAGCTCAGATGGCAGAGCAAGCGGCTCATAATCGCTGTGTCGCCGGTTCAAGTCCGGCCACCGCTACTCTCGTCCTCCGGGCCCGCCCGGTGGTCGGTGGGATGGGCGCCACAGGCGCCCACTTTGCATGTCCGCGTAGTCAGCGCGTAGGCTGATGCGCCGTAGTTGTTACCCGTGAGCGAGGAAGGCACTCCGCCGTGGCGAAGGCGACCGATGTCCGGCCGAAGATCACTTTGGCGTGTGTGGAGTGCAAGGAGCGCAACTACATCACGCGCAAGAACCGCCGCAACGACCCGGACCGCATCGAGCTGAAGAAGTTCTGCCCCCGGGACGGCAAGCACACCATCCACCGCGAGACCCGCTGACCCGCGGCCGGCCCGGCCGGCCCGCCAGCAGCAACCCGAACGCCGATCCGCACGGATGGCGGCTCCCGAGCCGCCCGACCGTACGGATCGGCGTTCGTGCTTTCCGTGTAGGTTCGGCGGCATGTCCCTGGACCCGTCCTTCGTCGGCCGGACCTATCCGCCGACCGCCCCCTACCAGGTGGGCCGAGAAAAGATCCGCGAGTTCGCCGCCGCCATCGGCGCGACCGACCCGGCGCATCACGACCCGGCGGCCGCCCGGGCGCTCGGCCACCCCGACGTGGTGGCCCCGCCGACCTTCCCGGTGGTCGTGACGATGGCCGCCAGCCGGCAGATCGTCGAGGACCCGGCGCTCGGCGTCGACTACAGCCGGGTGGTGCACGGCGACCAGCGCTTCGCGTACACCCGGCCGGTGGTGGCCGGGGACGAGCTGGTCTGCGTGAACACCATCGAGGAGGTCACCAACCGGGGCGGGCACGGCTTCCTGACCACCCGCACCGACGTGAGCACCGTCGCCGGTGAGCCGGTGGTCGCCGTCTGGTCCAAGATCGTCGTACGCGGGGAGGCCTGAGAAGTGGAACTGCCCACCCAGACGTTCCGGGTGACCCGCGCGGACCTGGTCCGCTACGCGGGAGCCTCGGGCGACTTCAACCCGATCCACTGGAGCGACCGGACCGCCACCAAGGTGGGCCTGCCCGGGGTGATCGCCCACGGCATGTTCACCATGGCGCTGGTCGGCCGGGCGGTCACCACCTGGGCCGGCGCGGCGGACGCGGTGGTCGACTTCAACGTCCGGTTCACCCGCCCGGTGGTCGTGCCGGACACCGACGAGGGCACCGAGGTGGAGGTCTCCGCGGTGGTCAGGGAGACCACCGACGAGGGCCTGACCAGGCTCGACATCACCGCGACCTGCCTGGGGGAGAAGGTGCTGTCGCAGGCTCGGGCGACCGTCCGGACGCCTCGCTGAGGATCCGTTCGACGCGCGAGGGGTGGACCGGTTGGGAAAGTCGCACGACTACCCGTACACTGGTCCGCCGTGGGGCAAGTGACCCCTGCTCGGCACCGTGTGTCCGGGTGGGGTGAGTTGCCGCACAGGGGTGTAGCTCAATTGGCAGAGCAGCGGTCTCCAAAACCGCAGGCTGCAGGTTCAAGTCCTGTCACCCCTGCGCCTCAGGCCTGACCGTTCCCGTGGGTCGCGCCGCCGCAGGGCGGCGCCCGGCCCGTGGTGGTGGCATCGGCGGGGTTGGTTCCGAGGCATTCGGGGCCCTCCCGGTCGGTCCGCCGGCCGCGGCCCGTCGCGGGACGGTTGGTCCGGCCGGCGTGACCACACGCCGCGCACGCCGTCCGGCGTGCGACCCGATATCCCGCACGGAGGGCGAAGTGGCCGAGAGCAAGCGGCGCGGCGAGGACGCCGGCGACGAGCGTCTGGACGACGACGCGACCGTCGACGGCGTGGCCGACGACGACGCCACCGACGCGGACGAGACGGTTTCCCGGGGCGGCACCGCCACCCGTAAGCGGGCCCGTGCCGATTCGACCGAGGGCCGGAAGACCCGGAAGGACACCGAGCGGATCGGGCTGTTCGCCCGCATCGCGCGGTTCTTCCGCGAGGTCGTGGCCGAGCTGCGTAAGGTCATCTGGCCGACCCGCAAGGAGCTGCTGACCTACACGGCCGTCGTGGTCACCTTCGTCGCGGTGATGTTGGCGATCGTGGCCGGCCTGGACTACGGCTTCGCGAAGGCGGTGCTGTGGGTCTTCGGCAACCCGAGCTGACCTGCGGACAGCGATAGTGACGGAAGTGAGCGAGCGTGCCTGAGTACGACGAGACCGCCGAGACCCCGGACGAGCAGTCCACGGTGGCGACGGCGGCCAACGATGAGTCGGTCGAGGCCGCCAGCGAGCCGGAGTTCCCGACCACCGAGCCCGCCCCGGACGAGGACTTCGACCCGGTCGCCGAGCTGCGCCAGAAGCTGCGCTACGCGCCGGGCGACTGGTACGTGGTGCACTCCTACGCCGGCTACGAGAACAAGGTCAAGACCAACCTCGAGACCCGGATCACCTCCCTCGACATGGAGGACTTCATCTACCAGGTCGAGGTGCCGACCCGGGAAGAGGTCGAGGTCAAGAACGGCAAGCGGTCGCAGGTCCAGGCGAAGGTCTTCCCGGGCTACATCCTGGTCCGGATGGAGCTGACCGCCGAGTCCTACTCCTGCGTCCGGAACACCCCGGGGGTCACCGGCTTCGTCGGCGCGACCGATCGGGCCGACCGGCCGGCGCCGCTGAGCCTCGACGAGGTGCTCAAGTGGCTGGCCCCGGCGGTCGAGACCGAGCAGAAGAAGGCCAAGCCCGAGGTCAAGGTCCTCGACTTCGAGGTCGGCGACTCGGTCACCGTCACCGACGGCGCCTTCGCCTCGCTGCCGGCCACGATCAGTGAGATCAACGCCGACCAGCAGAAGCTCAAGGTCCTGGTGTCGATCTTCGGCCGGGAGACCCCGGTCGAGCTCAACTTCAACCAGGTCGCCAAGATCTGACGTACGTCCCGCACCGGCGGTGGGCCTCCCGGCCGGCCGCCGGTGCGTCGTTTCCGCCGTCCGCCGGACCTCGGCGGGGAGGGTGGCGGAAGGCTGCGCTACCCTAGAACGTCGGCTGTCCGCAGCGCGCTGACCGTGCGTGCCCGCGGGCCGGCCAAAATCCCAGTTCCAAGCCCCAGGAAGAGACATGCCTCCGAAGAAGAAGCTCGTCAAGACGTTCACGCTTCAGCTGCCGGCGGGCCAGGCCACCCCGGCGCCGCCGGTCGGCCCCGCGCTCGGCCAGCACGGCGTGAACATCATGGAGTTCTGCAAGTCCTACAACGCGCAGACCGAGTCCCAGCGGGGCGACATCGTCCCCGCCGAGATCAGCGTCTACGAGGACCGCACCTTCACCTTCGTGCTGAAGACCCCGCCCGCCGCCCGGCTGCTGATCAAGGCCGCCGGCGTGCAGAAGGGCTCGGGCGTCCCGCACACGCAGAAGGTCGGCTCGGTGACCCGCGCCCAGCTCCGGGAGATCGCCGAGAAGAAGATGGCGGACCTCAACGCCAACGACATCGAGCAGGCTGAGAAGATCATCGCCGGCACCGCCCGGTCGATGGGCCTGACCGTCGCCGACTGACCTCGGCGCACCGCCAAACCCGATCAGTTCGTGGGAGGGCCGCCGAGTCGCGGGCCCGCCATAGACCACAGGAGTTACCAGAAATGCAGCGCAGCAAGAGCTACCGCAAGGCCGCCGAGGTCATCGACCGGTCGAAGCTCTACTCTCCCGCCGAGGCCGTCAAGCTGGCCAAGGAGACCACCAACGTCAAGTTCGACGCCACGGTCGAGGTCGCGATGCGCCTCGGCGTCGACCCCCGCAAGGCGGACCAGATGGTCCGCGGCACGGTCAACCTGCCGCACGGCACCGGTAAGACCGCCCGCGTGATCGTCTTCGCCGCCGGCGCGAAGGCCGAAGAGGCCGCCGCCGCGGGTGCGGACGAGGTGGGCACCGACGAGCTGGTCGCCCGTATCCAGGGCGGTTGGCTGGACTTCGACGCGGCGATCGCCACCCCGGACCAGATGGCCAAGATCGGCCGGATCGCGCGGATCCTGGGCCCGCGCGGCCTGATGCCGAACCCGAAGACCGGCACGGTGACCATGGACGTCACCAAGGCCGTCGCGGACATCAAGGGCGGTAAGATCACCTTCCGGGTGGACAAGCACTCCAACCTGCACCTGATCATCGGCAAGGCCTCGTTCTCCGAGTCCCAGCTGATCGACAACTACGCGGCGGTGCTGGACGAGGTACTGCGCTCGAAGCCGTCCGCGGCCAAGGGCAAGTACCTGAAGAAGGTCACCCTCACCACCACCATGGGCCCGGGCGTCCCGGTCGACCCGAACGTGGTGAAGAACCTGAGCGAGGCTCCGGCCGAGGCCTGAGCACGACTGCCCTGACGGGGCCCCGCCACCACCCGGTGGCGGGGCCCCGTCCGTCTGTCCCGTGTGGCAGGCTCGGCGCATGCGGCTGGAAGGCGTCTGGCTGCGGTACCACCGGCGCGGTCCGTGGGTGCTGCGGGACACCGATGTGACGATCGGCCCCGGCGAGGTGGCGGTGGTGCTCGGGCGCAACGGGGTGGGCAAGTCCACCCTGCTCCAGATCGCCGCCGGCGTGCTCCGCCCGACCCGGGGCCGGGTGGTCGACCGTCCGGCGGCCGTCGGTTGGGTGCCGGAGCGCTTCCCCGCCGACCAACCCTTCACCGTGGGCGCCTACCTCACCGCCATGGCCCGCATGGCCGGCCTGCCGGCCGCGGAGGCCGACCGGGCCGTGCGCCGCTGGGTCGACCGGCTCGGCCTGGCCCGCTTCCACGGGGTGCGGCTGCCCCAGCTGTCCAAGGGCACCGCGCAGAAGGTCGGCCTGGCCCAGGCGCTGCTCCGCCCGCCCGGCCTGCTCGTCCTCGACGAGCCCTGGGAGGGTCTCGACGCCGCCGCCCGCGAGCTGGTGCCCGAGATGATCGGCGAGGTGCTGGCCGGCGGCGGCACGGTGCTGGTCAGCGACCACCGCGGCGAGACGGTCCGCCTTCCCGGCGCCCGGCACTGGTCGGTCGCCGACGGCACGGTCACCGAGGCGGCGCCGGCCGGGGGCGCGGCCACCGTCGTGGTCGAGCTGTCGGTCCCGGCCGCCGCGGTCACCGCCGCCCTCGCCCGGTTGCGCGCCG
>NZ_JBSSLX010000093.1:0-20723 GCF_053890995.1 Micromonospora sp. I033
CGCGGGGGACCGGCTGCCCGTGGTGGCCGGGCGGGCCGGGCTGACCGCCCTGCCCCGGGAGACCACGCCGGTCCCGCCCCCCGCCCCTGCCGGCGCCCCGGTCCCCCGCCAGCCGGATGAGTGACCGGGGTCAGGCCGCGCGGGTGGTGTGGCGGAGGGCGTACCAGGCGGCGCCGAGGGCCAGCACGCCGAAGCCGGCGAGCACGCTCGCGACCGGCAGGTTGACCGCGAGTAGCAGGCAGCCGACCAGCCCCAGCGCGGCGAGCACCTGCACCGGCAGCTTCCGGGCCGGATCCCGGCCCAGGGTGAGCGCCGAGGCGTTGGCGATCGCGTAGTAGACCAGCACCGTGCAGCTGGAGAAGCCGATCGCGCCGCGGACGTCGGCCAGGGACACCACGACGATCACCGCGGCGGCCACGGCCAGCTCCGCGCGGTGCGGCACCCGGTAGCGCGGGTGCACGGCGGCCAGCGCGCCCGGCAGGTCCCGGCGGCGGGCCATCGCCAGTGTGGTCCGGCCGACCCCGGCCAGCAGGGAGAGCAGCACCCCGGTCACCGCCACGGTCGCCCCGGCCCGGACCAGCCAGGCCAGGCCGGGCAGCCCGGCCGCGGTCACCACCTCGGCCAGCGGCGCGGCCGAGGCGGCCAGCCGCTGCTCACCCAGCACGCCGACGGCGACCACGGCCAGCACCAGGTAGATCGCCAGCACCGCGCCGAGCGCCAGCGGGACAGCGCGCGGGATGGTGCGCTCGGGGTCGCGGACCTCCTCGCCGAGGGTGGCGATCCGGGCGTACCCGGCGAAGGCGAAGAAGAGCAGGCCGGCGGCGGTCAGCACGCCCCGGACCCCGGTGTCGGCGAAGCCGGCCAGCCGGTCGGGCGCGACGTCCGGCGCGCCGGTCACCGCCACCACGGCCAGCACGGTGAGCACCACGCCGACCAGCACCCGGGTGGCGGCCGCGGTCTTCCCGACCCCGCGCAGGTTCACGGCGGTCACCGCCACCACCGCGAGGACCGCGACGAGCCGCGCCCGGCCCGGCCAGAGGTACGCCCCGATGGTCAGCGCCATGGCGGCACAGCTCGCCGTCTTGCCGATCACGAACCCCCAGCCGGCGAGGAAGCCGGCGAACGGGTGCAGCCGCTCCCGGCCGTAGACGTAGGTGCCGCCGGACTCCGGGTAGCGGGCCGCGAGCCGGGCCGAGCTGGTCGCGTTGCAGAAGGCGATGAAGCCGGCGAGGGCCAGCGCCACCAGCAGGCCGGCGCCGCCGGCCGCCGCCGCGGCGGGGGCGAAGACCACGAAGACGCCCGCGCCGAGCATGGACCCCAGCCCGATGACCACCGCGTCGGGTACGCCCAGCCGGCGCTCCAGTTCTGCCACCGGCGCAGGCTACGCGGCGGAGGTGAACGGCCGGTCCCGGTTGCGCAGCGGGCCGGGCAACGGCAGGTCGTCCCAGGGCACCCGGTGCAGGAGCCGGTCCAGCAGCAGGCCGAGCAGCAGCCCGGCGACCGAGTCGGTCAGCCAGTGCCAGCCCAGGTAGCAGGTGGTGGTGAAGACCACCAGCGGCGGCACCACCCGCACCACGGTGACCAGCCGGGGCGGCACGGTCCGGCCGAAGGTGCGCAGCAGCGGGGCCAGCAGCAGGGCGAGCACGCCGTACCAGACGATCGCGTTGGCCACGTGCCCCGACGGGTACGACTGGGCGAAGCGCACCGGCAGGTCGTGCTGGAACATCGGCAGGGTCTGCTCGGGCGCCAAGAACGGCTCCTTCACGCTGGCGCTCGGCGCGGGCCGCGCCGTCCACACCTTCAACGGCCCGATGGTCAGGTAGGTGAGCACGAACGCGGTCACCGGCGGCAGCACCGGCCGGACCGAGCGGAGCCGCACCGCCAGCAGCACGCCGAGCCCGGCCGCGAGCAGGGTCAGCGGGGTGCCCTGGCCGAGCAGGTTGAGTGCCATCGCGGCCCACCGGGCGGCGGTCGGCCGGTGCTCCGCCGACCAGTCGGCGACGGCCCGGTCGAGCCCGAAGAGGTGCCCCTCGGCCAGCGCCACGGTCAGTGCCACCAGGGCGGCGAGCAGCAGCCCGTCGAACCACCAGCCGGCCGGCCGGACGGGCCGGAGTCGCCGCTTCTCGCGTACCCCTGTGGTCTCCCGCACGCGACCACGCTACCGGCCGCCCGCGGCGCCGGACCCGCGCGGGCGGCGGTGGCTGTGGGCCCAACCACGAAGGGAAGCGCTCCCCGGGGGTCAGCGGTCACACTGGTCCCCGTGCGGATCACCTCGGCCCTCGTGGACCCGGCGCTGCTCGACCTTCCCTGGTCGACCCCGCTGGAGGAGTGGCCTGCCGAACACCTGGTGGCGCTGCCCCAGGGCATCTCGCGGCACATCGTGCGCTTCGTCCGGCTCGGTGACTACGTCTACGCGGTCAAGGAGACCGGCGAGCGGGTCGCCGAGCGGGAGTACGACCTGCTCCGGGCGCTGGAGCGGATCGACTTCCCGTCGGTCGAGGCGATCGCGATCGTGGCCGACCGGCAGACCGACGAGGGCGAGCCGCTCGACCCGGTGCTGATCACCCGGCACCTCCAGTTCTCGCTGCCCTACCGCGCGCTGTTCTCCCGGACGCTGCGCCCGGAGACCATGAACCGCCTGCTCGACGCGCTTGCGGTGCTGCTGGTCCGGATGCACCTGACCGGCTTCTTCTGGGGCGACTGCTCGCTGTCCAACACGCTGTTCCGGCGGGACGCGGGCGCCTTCGCCGCCTACCTGGTCGACGCCGAGACCGGCGCGCTGCGCCCCTCGCTCTCCAACGGCCAGCGCGGCGAGGACCTGGAGATCGCCCGGGTCAACATCTTCGGTGAGGCGCTGGACCTCCAGGCCGCCGGCCTGCTGCACGAGTCGATCGACCCCGAGGAGGTCTGCGAGCAGGTCGTGCAGCGCTACGAGCGGCTCTGGCACGAGATCACCTACGAGCAGCAGATCGAGCGGGAGGCCCGGCACGACATCGAGGGCCGCATCCGCCGCCTCAACGAACTGGGCTTCGACGTCGCCGAGGTGGCCATGTCGACCGCCGACAACGGGCGGTACCTGGTGCGGCCGAAGGTGGTCGACGCCGGCTACCACACCCGGCGGCTGCTCCGGCTCACCGGCCTGGACGCCGAGGAGAACCAGGCCCGCAAGCTCCTCAACGACCTGGACGCGTACCGGGTGGAGAGCGACCTGACCGACGAGCAGCAGGCCGCGCACCGCTGGCTGACCGAGGTGTTCGAGCCGGTGGTCCGGGCGGTGCCCGCACATCTGCGCCGCAAGCTGGAGCCGCAGGAGCTGTTCGCCCAGATCAACGAGCACAAGTGGCTGCTGTCCGAGCGGGCCGGCCGGGACGTCGGGATGCGCCAGGCGGTGCAGTCCTACCTGGCCGACGTGCTGGTGCACCGCCCGGACGAGCAGGCCGTGCTGGGCGTCGAGGTGCCCACCGCCGGCTGAACGGGGCCTGCGGCGTCACTCCACCCAGGCGCCGGCGCGCATCACCCGGACCACGTCGAGGTTGTCGTCCAGCACCACCAGGTCGGCCCGCAGGCCGGTCTGGAGCGCGCCGACCCGGTCGCCCAGGCCGATGGCCCGGGCCGGGGTGGTGGCGACCATCCGGCAGGCGTCCGGCAGGGCGATCCCCGCGGCGACGGCGTGCCGCAGCGCGGCGTCCATGGTGAGCGTGCTGCCGGCGATCGCGCCGTCCCGGCTGAGCCGGGCCACCCCGTCGGCCACCGTGACGGCCTGGCCGCCCAGCTCGTACTCGCCGTCGGGCATGCCGGCGGCGGCCATCGCGTCGGTGATCAGGGCGGCGCGATCCGGGCCGGCCACCGAGGTGGCGAAGCCGAGCATGCCGTCGTGCAGGTGCACCCCGTCGGCGACCAGTTCGCAGACCACGTTCGGGGCGTCCAGGAGAGCCACCACCGGCCCGGGCTCGCGGTGGTGCACCGGGCGCATCCCGTTGAACAGGTGGGTGCCGACGCTCGCGCCGGCCGCCACGGCGGCCCGGGTCTGCTCCCAGGTGGCGTCGGTGTGCCCCACGGCCGCCACCACGCGCTGGGAGACCAGCAGCTTGATCGCCTCCAGCGCGCCGTCCCGCTCCGGGGCCAGGGTGACCATCCGGACCGCGCCGCCGCCCAGCTCGATCAGCTCGGCCAACTCCTCGCCCGACGGGTCGCGGAGGAACTCCGGGTTCTGCGCGCCGCAGCGGTCCGCGGAGAGGTAGGGACCCTCGAAGTGGATGCCGGCCAGCACACCGGACTCGACAAGCGGCCGGTAGGCGGCGGTGGCCTCGCGCATCAGCGCGAACGGGGAGCTGACCAGGCTGGCCAGCAGGGTGGTGGTGCCGTGCCCGAGGTGGAAGTCGGCCGCCTGCCGGGCCGACTCCGCGTCACCGGTGGTGAAGGTGTGCCCGCCCCCGCCGTGGGTGTGCATGTCCACGAAGCCGGGCACGATCCAGTGCCCGTCGCGCACCGTCGGATACTCCGCGACGGCCCGGATCCGGTCCCCGACGATCTCGACGCAACCCTGCCGGAGCACGCCGGTCGGGGTCACCACCTTGCCGGTCACGCGCAGGGTCATCGGCTCTCCTTCGCCAGGGTGTCCAGGGCCAACAGGGCGGCGCCGAGGCAGCCGGCCTCGTCGCCGAGGGCCGCCGCGACCAGGCGCGGCTCCCGGTGGAAGGTCAGGCGCTCGCGCAGCGCGGCCCGCAGCGGGTCGAACAGCCGGGGGCCGGCCTGGGCCAGCCCGCCGCCGATCACGATGGTCGCCACGTCGTAGAGGGCCTGCCCGGTGGCCAGGCCGTCGGCGAGGGCGTCGATCGCCTCCCGCCAGACCTGGCCGGCCAGCGGCTCGCCGGCCGCCGCCCGGTCGGCCACCTCGGCGGCGGTGGCCGGGGCGCCGGACAGCTCGGCGTACCGGCGGCCGATCGCCGAGGCCGAGGCCATCGCCTCCAGGCAGCCGGGGCGGCCGCAGCCGCAGCGCGGGCCGTCGGGGCGGACCAGGATGTGGCCGATCTCGCCGGCGGCGCCGTGCGCGCCGACGGCGGCCGACCCGTCGACCACGTGGGCGGCGGCGATGCCGGTGCCGATCGCGACGAAGAGCACGAGGCCGGCGTCCCGCCCGGCGCCGAGCCGCGCCTCGGCCAGGCCGCCCACCCGCACGTCGTGGCCGAGCGCCGTCGGCAGGCCGAGCCGCGTCCGGGCCAGCTCCCGCAGGGGTACGTCCCGGAAGCCCACGTTCGCCGACCAGACGGCGATCCCGCGGGCCTCGTCGACCACCCCGGGCACGGCGATGCCGCAGGCCACCGGGGTGAGGCCGTCGGCGCGAGCCTTGCCGGCCAGCCCCTCGGCCACGTCGAGGATCGTGCCGACCACCGCCTCCGGGCCGCGCGCCGCGTCGGTGGCGTGCCGCTCGGCGTGCACGGTGCCGCCGTCCGGGCGGACCAGGGCGCACTTCATCCCGGTGCCGCCCACGTCCAGCGCGACGACGACCTCGCCGCCTGGCGTCATGCGAGAACCACGGACCGGGTCAGGTGCCGGGGCGCGTCCGGGTCGAGACCGCGGCTGGTGGCCAGCGCGACGGCGAAGCGCTGGGCGAGGATCAGGTCGGCCATCGGGTCGACCGGGTTGCGCCCGGCGGCCCAGCTGGTCAGCACGGTGTGGCAGCCGTGCGTGCGGCTGTGCACGAAGGCGGCCCCGGTGGCGGCCACGTCCTCCGGCAGCCCCTCCGGGATCCCGCCGAACGCCCAGACCAGCCGCCCGGGAGCGGCGATCGAGATGGGGCCGTGCCGGTAGTCCATGGCCGGGTACGCCTCGGCCCAGAAGGTGGCCGCCTCGCGGCACTTCAGCGCGGCCTCCTGGGCCAGCCCGACCGTCCAGCCGCGGCCGAGGAAGGTGACCTGCTCGATGGTGGCCGGGTCGATCGGCAGCGGGGCCCGGACGGCCACCTCGGCGTCGGCGGCCAGCCGGCCCAGGTCCTCGCCGAGGTGGGCGCGGAGCAGCGCGAGCGCGGTGGTGGCGAAGCGGGTCTGCACCACCGAGCGCTCGTCGGCGAAGGGCAGGGTCACCGCCGCGTCGGCCAGCTCGACGGCCGGCGAGGCCGGGTCACCGACCAGGACCGTGGTGGGTACCTGCCCGCGCAGCGCGGTGAGCAGGTCCAGCACCTCGGTGGTGGTGCCGGAGCGGGTGATCGCGATGAGCCGGTCGTAGCGGCGGCCGGTGGGGAACTCGCTGGCCTGGAAGGCGTCGGTCTCGCCCTGGCCGGCGCGCTCGCGCAGCCCGGCGTACGCCGCCGCCATGAACCACGACGTGCCGCACCCGACGACGGCGACCCGCTCGCCGGGGCGCGGCAGGCGGTCGGCGACGGTCGGGGCGAGCCGTGCCGCCTCCCGCCAGCAGTCGGGCTGGCTCGCGATCTCCGCGTGCACGTACGCCATGACAACTCCTCGCCAGGGGAGAACCTTGCGCAATACGGCGCGATACGGCCGCCTTTCGCGCGTCATTCTGCGCGATTCGGGGTGGCCGTGGCAACCGGCTCCCAGATCGCGCAGGACAGGGTTTTGCGCCTCGCCAGTTTCGCGCACTACTGTGCACGCAATCAATCACCGTTCGTGCAGAGTCAGTGGAGGCCCCCGCGGTGGACCGCTACGCCCGATGGAACGCGCTGCTCGAGATGCTGACCGACAGCGGCCGGGTCAGCGTCGAGGAGGCGGCCGAGCGCCTGGACGTCTCCCAGGCCACCATCCGGCGTGACTTCGATCAGCTCGCCCAGCAGCAGATGATCACGAGGACCCGGGGCGGCGCGGTCGCCAACGGCGTCTCCTACGACCTGCCGCTGCGCTACAAGACGGCCAAGCACTCGGCCGAGAAGCAGCGGATCGGCGCGGCCGCCGCCGCGCTGGTCTCCCCGGGCACCGTCGTGGGCCTGAACGGCGGCACCACCAGCACCGAGGTGGCCCGGGCCCTCGCGGTCCGCCCCGACCTGAACACCAGCGCCGAGGGCGCCCAGCTCACCGTGGTCACCAACGCCCTGAACATCGCCAACGAGCTGCTGGTGCGCTCGCGGATGAAGGTGGTGGTGGCCGGCGGCGTGGTCCGGCCCAAGTCGTTCGAGCTGGTCGGCCCGCTGGGCGGGGCGCTGCTGCGCGAGGTCACGCTGGACGTCGCGCTGCTCGGCGTGGACGCCATCGACCCGCAGCTCGGCGCCGCCGCCCACCACGAGGGTGAGGCGGCCATGAACAGCCTCATGGTGGCCCGGGCCAAGCGGGTCGTGGTCATCGCCGACTCGTCCAAGCTGGGCGGACACGCCTTCGCCCGGATCTGCCCGGTGGACCGGGTGGAGACGCTGGTCACCGACTCCGGCGCGTCCCCCGCCGTGGTGCAGGCGTTCCGCGACGCGGGCGTGCACGTCGTCTGCGCCTGACGCGGCTCTCCGGCGCGCCTGACCCGAATCCGGGAAAACCCCGATGCATACCGGGTATTGTCTCCGGCTGCATACCGCGTATGGTGTCCGCGTCACCTACTCATCGGGGGAGGTCAGCTTGTCGGCTGTCCTGGAGATCGAGGGTCTCCGCAAGACGTACCGGAGCCGGAAACGCGGGGTCCGCCACGCGCTCGACGGCTTCGACATGCGGGTCGAGGCCGGCCAGGTGCACGGCTTCCTCGGCCCGAACGGCTCGGGCAAGACCACCACCCTGCGGACGCTGCTCGGGCTGATCCGGCCCAACGGCGGCCGGATGGCCATCCTCGGCCAGGAGCTGCCGCAGGCGCTGCCCGCGGTCGCCGGGCAGGTCGGGGCCATCGTGGAGAGCCCGCAGTTCTTCCCGCACTTCTCCGCCCGGGACACCCTCGGGCTGCTGGCCCAGGCCGGTGAGCTGCCGCGGCAGCGGGTCGACGAGGTGCTGGAGCTGGTCGGGCTGCGCGACCGGGCCGGGGAGCGGGTGAAGACCTACTCGCTCGGCATGAAGCAGCGGCTCGCGGTCGCCTCCGCGCTGCTCAAGAACCCGAAGCTGCTGATCCTGGACGAGCCCGCCAACGGCCTCGACCCGGGCGGCATCCGGGAGATGCGCTCGCTGATGCGGGACCTCGCCGCCGCCGGGATGACCGTCGTGCTCTCCAGCCACATCCTCGGCGAGATCCAGCTCATCTGCGACTCGGTCACCATCATCTCGCTGGGCCGGCGGGTCGCGTACGGGCCGGTCGACGAGGTGCTCGCCGCCCACTCCCAGGGCGCCGTGCGGGTGCGCCTGGAGGCGGTCACCGACCTGCCGCAGGCCGCCGAGACGCTGACCCGGGCCGGGATCCGGGTCGCCGCCGAGCCGGACCACCTGATGCTCTCCGGCGTCGACAAGCCGGCCGCGGTCAGCCGCGTCCTCGCCGAGCAGGGCCTCTACGTCAGCGAGCTGACCCCGGTCGCGGTCGACCTGGAGAGCGTCTTCCTCGAACTGACCGCCACCGCGCCGGTTCCCGGCCAGCACCGGCAGGTCGACCAGTCCACGAAGGTCGGTGAGCCGGAGAGCCGCGCCACCGGAGGAGGTTGGGGCGCATGAGCCTGTACGTCACCGAACTGCGCCGGCTCAGCAAGCGCCGGGTCACCCGGCTGCTGCTGGTCCTGCTGCTGGTCGGGCTGGCCACGGTGGCCACCGCGTTCAGCTTCTCCAGCCACCAGCTCTCCAAGGAGACGGTCGCGGCCGCCCAGGCCGAGTCCGACGCCCAGTACCAGCGGGCGCTGGAGGACTGGAAGAAGAACGTCGCCGACTGCGACGCCGCGAAGGCCCGCGGCGACCAGAACACCGAGGACCGGTACGGCCCGAACTGCGGCCGGGACTGGCAGCCGCAGCCGGACATGTTCGACCCGAAGTGGAACCTGCCCTACCAGTTCGACTTCCGTGCCGAGTTCCCCATGTTCATCGCGGTCTTCGCCGGGGCGGTGGCGCTCTTCGCGTTCATCGTCGGCGCCTCCTACGTGGGTGCCGAGTGGAGCACCGGCGGGATGATGAACCTGCTGCTCTGGCGGCCGAAACGGCTCGCCGTGCTGGGCACCAAGCTGGCCGCGCTGCTCACCACGGTGCTCGGGGTGAGCGTGGTGCTCGGTGCCTTCTGGACCCTCGCCTTCTGGCTCATCGGCCGCTACCGGGGGACCACCGCCGAGGTGACCGCCGGGGTGTGGCGCTCGATCGGCCTCGACGGCCTGCGTGCGGTCGGGCTCATCCTGGTCGTCGGCGCGGTCGCCTTCGCGCTCGCCTCGCTGGGCCGGCACACCGCGATGGCGCTCGGCGCGGCCGTGGCGGTCTTCGCGATCAGCGAGATCGGCATCCGGATCGCGGTCGCCGTGCTCTCCGTGCCGTTCGGCGACCGCTACGTCCTCTCCACCTACGCCCAGTCGTGGTTCATGAAGCAGGTGGAACTCTTCGACTACGACACCTGCCAGTTCGCCAAGGGCGCGTGTGAACCGGCCAAGCTGGTGGTCACCTGGCAGCAGTCGGCGCTGGTGATCGGGGTGGGCGCCGCCGTGGCACTGATCGGCGCGTTCTGGTCGATGCGCAAGCGGGACATCGCCTGACCGCGCACCTCGCGTCCGATGCGGGCCGGGCGGACCCTGGTTAGGCTGGGGTCCCCCGGCCGGCGCCGTCGCGCCGGTCGCCCGTCCCGTTGAGGAGCGCCATGCCCGCCGACGCCACGGAGCGGGCCGTCACCGACCGGCCCGAGCCGTCGGGGATCCCCGACGCCGCGCGCCGGGAGGTCGGCGTCACCGTCCCGCCACCCCGGTCCGCGCCCGCGGTCGAGGCCGCGCCGCGGGACGACGGCGCGGCGGTGGCGGTCCCGGCGGCGGATCCGCCCGCGGAGACCGACGGGCTGACCGAGCGGGAGCGGCGGATCCTCGACTTCGAGCAGCAGTGGTGGAAGCACGCGGGTGCCAAGGAACAGGCCATCCGGGACACCTTCGGGCTTTCCGCGACCCGCTACTACCAACTGCTCAACGCGCTGCTCGACCAGCCGGCCGCGCTCGCCGCCGAGCCGGTGCTGGTCGGCCGGCTGCGCCGGCTGCGCTCGTCCCGGGCCCGGAACCGCCGGCGCTGACCGGTCGCACCTCCCGCGAGTCCGCCCGCCCCGGCATGGGCCCCGGCGCTCCGGGTAGGCGGCGGTCGGCGACGGAGGGAGCAGACGGATGGGGGCACCAGATCGCCGGTACCCGATCGGCAGCCAGCTGGCCCGGCCGGTCGGGACGGCGCCGATGATGCGGGTCCGTTCCGCCTCCGATCCGGCACCGGGGCGGCTGGAGAACGAGGACGTGGTCTTCCGGTTCGGCCCGCTGGTCGGCGTCCTCGACGGGGCGACCGTGCCGGAGGGCTTCGACACCGGCTGCGTGCACGGGCCGGCCTGGTACGTCCGGCACCTGGCCGCCCGGATCGGCCTGGCCGTCGCGGCGCGCCCGGCGGCGACGCTGATGAGCAGCCTGGCGGCGGCGATCCTGGCCGTGCGGGCGGACCACGGCGACGAGTGCGACCTCGACCACCCGGGCACCCCGTCCTCCACGGTCTGCCTCCTCCGGGAGGGCGGCGACCAGGTCGACTACCTGGTGCTCTGCGACAGCCCACTGGTGCTCGACACCGGGGACCGGGTCGACGTGGTCTCCGACGACCGGCTGGACGCGGCGCTGGCGGACCTCCGCCGGACCGCCGCCGCGCTGCCGGACGGGGACGTCGACCCGGCGACCCGGTTCCACCGGGCGGTGACCGTGCAGCGGACCCGGATGAACCGGACGCACGGCTACTGGGCGGCCGCCACCGACCCGGACGCGGCGTACCACGCGGTGACCGGGACGCTGCCGCTGCGCGGGCCGGGGGCTCTGCGTCGGGCCGCGCTGCTCAGCGACGGCGCCTCCTGCGCGGTCGACCAGTTCGGCCTCTTCGACTGGGCCGGCCTGCTCGACGTGGCGGCGGCAGAGGGCCCGGCGGGGCTGATCGACCGGGTCCGGGCGGCCGAGCGGGACCACCCCGACCGGCTGCGCCGGCGCAAGCGCACGGATGACGCCTCGGTGGTGCTCTGCGAGTTCGGTTCGGCGGAGTGAGCACCCTCACCGCCAAGAGGGACCGGTCGGCTGACAACGGAGCGTGAGGCGGAACACCCCGGGGGTACGACCGGCCGACCCCCTCCGCCGGACCGGCAGTCCGGGCCCAAAGGGGTGGACTTGGACCGGTACGACCGGCAGACTGCGGCTCGTGGCGGGTGCGGTACGACTGGAGCCGGTGGACGAGAGCAACCTGGAGCCGTTGCTCTCCGTAGCGGCTGCCGAGGCGGAGCCGGAGGACGTCATGCCCCCGGTGCCGGCCCCGGCCGGCTGGTCACTGGCCCGCCGGGAGGCCTTCCGCGAGTTCCACCGGGCGAGCTTCGGAGGGCTGGACGGCCCCACCCGCACGGTGATGTACGCGATCGTGGCCGCCGGTGAGGTGGTCGGCATGGTCCGGATGACCCGTTGCGACGAGCCGGGAACGGTGGAGACCGGGATGTGGCTCGGCCGTTCGGCGCGGGGCCAGGGGCTCGGCGCGGCGGCCCTGCGGGAGCTGCTCCACGCGGCCGCGGCGGCCGGCATGCACACCGTCGTGGCCGAGACCACGCCGGACAACCAGGGTGCCGTCTCGGTGCTCCGGAAATGCGGCGCGAAATTGCGCGAGAAGGACGGAAAGCTGCGCGCGGAAATGTGTCTCGATTCCGCCCTGCCGACTCATTGAGTTTTTGCTTGCCTTCGGGCAAGTTTCAACTTTTCCCTGCTTGACTGCGTCATAGTGACCGTTTTGGGCGTTGTCTGCCTGTGCCGAACCGCCTATCCAATTCTGCCGTGAGAGGCCCATCGGCAATTTCACGGAAATGTTTTGCGGGTGGGCGGACGGGTACTGCCCGCCGGGTCCGCTGATACGGGACGCCGGTCGCAGGCCCCATTCCCGCTGATCCCCGGTAGCTGCTTGCCCGGGCCTGCTCCACGCACGAGGTGTCCGCTTCCGCCGGGGAGCGAAGGAGAAACGATGAAGAGCGGAGCACGGGTGGCGCTGGCGGTGGGCTTCGGCTACCTCCTCGGGCGCCGGAAGAAGATGCGTACCGCCCTGACCCTGGCCGCCGCGGTGGCGGCCGGGCGGGCCAGCCAGCGACCTGGCGGCCTGAAGCAGCTCGGCGCCAACCTCATGAGCGCGAACCCCCAGCTCGGCAACCTCGGCAAGCTGGGCGCCCCGCTGGCCACCGCCGGCAAGGCCGCGGCGACCGCCGCCGCGGGCAGCGGGATCGACGCGATCAGCGGCAAGCTGCGCGGCAGCGCCGACGCGCTGCGCCGGAAGTCCGGCGGCGGCGAGTCCGGCGCCGGTCGGGACGAGGAGCCGGCGGACGAGCGCTCGGCCCCCGACGAGGAGCAGGAGCTCGACGAACAGCCCGAGGCGGAGAACGAGACGGACCGGGGCGGGCGTCCGGTCGTCGCGCGACGGCAGCGGGGGCGGTGACCATGGCCACCAGCAACCTCGCGGACAGGGCCCGGGACCAGCTCGGCGGCGAGCTGCGCAACCTCGCCTCGGCCATCGGTGAGCGGGCGATGCACGTGGTCACCGAGCGGATCACCGGCGCCACCGGACGGCTCAGCGAGTACGCCAAGCAGGGCGGCGGCCCCGGTCTGGTCGCCGCGGCCACCGGCGCGCAGAAGCTCGCCGAGGGCAACTCCCCGGTCAAGGCCATGTTCCATGCCGGCCTGGCCGGCGGTAAGGAGAAGTTGATGTCGGCGTTCGGCGGTGGCAAGGGCGGCAAGGGCGGCGGCAAGAAGCTCAAGGTCACCAACATCGTCGAGACGATCGAGGTCGGCGTGCCGGTCCGGGTCGCGTACAACCAGTGGACCCAGTTCGGCGACTTCCCGAGCTTCATGAAGAAGGTCGAACAGGCGGACTGCGAGTCGGACGAGAAGATGACCTGGAAGGCGCAGGTCTTCTGGTCGCACCGGACCTGGGAGTCGACAATCGTCCGGCAGATCCCGGACCGGCTCATCCACTGGCGGTCCAAGGGTGAGAAGGGCTCCGTCGACGGCACGGTCAGCTTCCACGAGGTCGGCCCCGAGCTGACGAAGATCCTGGTCGTGCTGGAGTACCACCCGCAGGGCCTCTTCGAGCACACCGGCAACCTGTGGCGGGCCCAGGGCCGCCGGGTCCGGCTGGAGCTGAAGCACTTCGTCCGCCACGTGATGACCCAGACCGTGCTCGACCCCGACTCGGTCGAGGGCTGGCGCGGCGAGATCAAGGACTCTCAGGTGGTCAAGGACCACGAGACCGCCCTCCGCGAGGAGCAGGAGGCCCGGGAGGAGCAGAGGTCCCGCGAGGAGCAGGAGGCCCGTGCGCCGCAGCGGGGCCGCGTCGAGGAGCCCGAGGAGGAGCCGGAGGAGGAACCCGAGGAGGAGCCGGAGGAGGAGCGCCGGCCCGCCGGTCGCGGCCGCCGCCGGCCTCCGCCGCCGCCGCGTCGCCGGCCCGCCCCCGAGGAGGAGGAGTACGCGGACTACGACGAGGGCGACGACTTCGACGACGACGAGTACGCCGAGGAGCCCGAGGAGGAGGAGCCGCCGCGCCGCCGGGCGCCCGAGCGGGCCCGCCGCCCCCAGCCCCGCGAGGAGCGGGAGGCGCGCCCCGAGCGCCCGCGCCCGGTCCGTCGGGCCCCCGAGACACCACGACGGCCGGTGGTCCGCCGCCGGCGGGAGGAGCGTGAGGAATGACCGTGGCCACCACGTCAGGGCAGCCGGGCAGCGCCCTGGAGCGCACCAGCGGCGGCGGTGGGGGCACCCTCGCCGACGTCGTCGAGACCGTGCTGGACAAGGGCGTGGTGATCGACGCCCAGGTCTCGGTCGCCGTGGTCGGCATCCAGCTCCTGGAGATCAACGCGCGCATCGTGATCGCCAGTGTCGAGACGTACCTGCGGTTCGCCGAGGCGGTCGACCGGCTGAGCATCGTGCCGAAGGACCAGAAGGGCCTGCCGGACCTGGTGGGTGACGCGGCCGGCGCGGCCACCAAGGGCAAGGCGGTCTCCGGGCTCGGCAAGGCCGCACAGGAGATCACCGGCGCCGTGGCGGACTCGATCCGTGACCGCGGCTCCGAGCGGGAGCGGGAGCGGCCGCGTCGACGGCGGGACAGGGAGCTTTGAGATGGCCCAGCAGAACGGACTGTTCCTGTACGGCATCGTGCCGTCCGACGTGGAGCCGACCCCCGAGGCCGAAGGGGTCGGCTCCCCACCCGGCGAGGTGACCGCGATCCGGCACGGCGAGCTGGCCGCGCTGGTCAGCGAGGTCGGGCTGGAGGAGCCGCTGGGCCGGCCGGCCGACCTGACCGCGTACGAGCGGCTGCTGGACGGGACGGCGGTCGTCGCACCGGTCCTGCCGGTCCGGTTCGGCACGGTGGTGACCGGCGCGGACGCGATCGAGGACCTGCTCGCCGCGCACCACGACCGGTTCGCCGCCGCCCTCGACGAGCTCGAGGACCGGCTCCAGTACACCGTGCACGGGCGCTTCGACGAGCAGGAGTTCATCTCCGGGTTCCTGGCGGAGAACGACGCCGCCGCGGCCCTCGCCGACGAGGTGCGCGGCCGGCCGGAGGTGGAGAGCCGGGAGCAGCGGATCCGGCTCGGCGAGATGATCAGCCAGGCGGTCGAGCTGCGCCGGGAGGCGGAGAATCGCGACCTGATCGACGCGGTGAGCCGGTACGCGGTGGCGGACGCCGCACTCCCGCCCAGCCACGAGCTGGACGCGGTGCGCGTCTCCTTCCTGGTGGCGGACGACGAGGAGGACGAGTTCGTCCAGGCGGTGGAGGACTTCGCCGAGCGGCGGCGGGACATCATCCGGATGCGGCTGATCGGTCCGCTCGCCCCGTACGACTTCGTCAGCGCGCACCGGCTGGTGGAGTAGGGCGTGGACATCCTGTGGACGCTGCTGACCCTGCCGTACGCGCCGGTGCGGGGGCTCACCGCGCTGGTCAAGGTGGTGGCGCGGGAGGCGGAGTCCCAGCAGTACAACCCGGTCAACATCCGCCGCGAGCTGGAAGAGCTGGACCGGGCGGCGGCGGCCGGGGACATCACGCCGGAGGAGCGGGATCGGGGGCAGCAGCAGGTGCTGGACCGGCTGACCACGCCGGCCGCCCCCGGCCCTACGCCGCCGCGGCGCAACGGCGCGCCGCGGCGGCGGGCGCCCGCCCGGCGGGCAGCCGGCGACCGCCGCGGTGAGCCGCGCCGCGGACGAGGGGGAGGACGATGACAGCACGGATCCGTGGCGACGGCGACCGCGAGCGGTGGCGCGACCGGGGCGGTCGGGCCGAGGAGCGGTACATCGACGAGAGCGACGAGGAGGCGGTCAGCGCGGCCGAGGCCGCCCAGGAGGGGTTGCGCCAGATCGTCGCCCTGACCGGCCGGGATCCGCTCGGCATCACCTCGATCCAGCCCACCGACGACGGCTGGCGGATCGGGGTGGAGGTGGTCGAGGACCACCGGATCCCGGCGTCGACCGACCTGCTCGGCCTCTACGAGGTCGAGCTGGACATGACCGGCAGCCTGCTCGGCTACCGGCGGACGCGCCGCTACCAGCGCGGCAAGGGGGACTGAGATGACCATTGGGCGGGCGCCGTCGGTCGTGCAGAACTCCGGTCAGGTGCTGCCGGCCGGCCACGAGCCGGCGAACCTCGGCGACATCCTGGAACGGGTCCTCGACCGGGGCATCGTGATCGCCGGCGACATCCGCGTCAGCCTGCTCGACATCGAGCTGCTGACGCTGAAGCTGCGGCTGGTCATCGCCTCGGTGGACACCGCCCGGCAGATCGGCATCGACTGGTGGGAGCACGATCCGTGGCTCAGCTCCCGGGCCCGCCCGCCGGTCGAGCCGGGCCCGCGCGACCCGGAGGAGGTGGAGGCCTCCCGCCGGCCGCGGGTGGCCGCCCGGGCCGAGCGGGACGCGAGGGAGGGCTGGCATGACCACGACCTCTGACCCCACCCCGGACGCCGGGACCGCCGTGTGGCTGCACGGGGTGACCGCCGGGACGGCCACGCCGGCCGGGCTTCCCGGCATCGCCGGCACGCCCGTCCGGGCCGTGGCCGCCGCCGGCCTGGTCGCCGTGGTCAGCGACGCCCCGCTGGGCGAGTACGGCGAGGCCGCCCTGCGCCGCAACCTGGAGGACCTGGCCTGGCTGGAGCGGACCGCCCGGGCCCATCACGCCGTGGTCGACGCGCTGTCCCGGGCCGGCGCGGTGGTGCCGGCCCGGCTCGCCACCGTCCACCGCGACGACGACCGGGTGGTCCGGGTGCTGGTCGAGCGGCGCGACGAGCTGGCCGGCACGCTGGCCCGGCTCGCCGGCCGCGCCGAGTGGGGGGTCAAGGGGTACGTGGTGCCCGGCGCGACCCCCCGGGTCGAGGAACCGGCCGGTGGGGGCGGGGCCGGCGTGGCGTACCTGCGGCGGCGCAAGGCCCAGCTCACCGCCCGCGAGGAGGGGCAGCGGGTCGCCGCCGACGGGGCCGCCGCCGTGCACGCCGCCCTCGCCGGGTACGCGGTCGCCGCCCGCCGGCACGCCCCGCAGGACCGGCGGCTCTCCGGCGCGCCCACCGCGATGGTGCTCAACGGGGCCTACCTGGTCGACACGGAGCGGTGGGACGGCTTCGCCGCGCTGGCCCGCGAGCTGGCGGAGGGCCACCCCGAGCTGCGGCTGGAGCTGACCGGCCCCTGGCCGCCGTACTCCTTCGTGGCGGAACCGGAGGCGGAGCCGGCATGGGCGTGACCACCCTGGCGCCCAACAGCGCCGACGACCCGCTGACCTACCGGCCGGTGGCCCTGGTCGACCTGCTCGACCGGGTGCTCGCCACCGGCGTGGTGATCACCGGGGACATCACGCTGGCCATCGCGGACGTCGACCTGGTCCGCGTCTCGCTGCGCGCGCTGATCGCCTCGGTCGGCGCTCTCGCCCCGCCCGAGCCGGAGGCCGCGCCGTGACCGGCCGGGACGAGGCGGCCGAGCTGGCGGCGGCGCTGGGCGAGCCGCGGTGGACGGCGCCCCGGGTCCGGCCGCTGGACCGCCGGCTCGCCGTGGACCAGGACTCGGTCGAGCGAGGGCTGGCCAGCCTGGTGCTCACCGTGATCGAGCTGCTCCGGCAACTGATGGAACGGCAGGCGCTGCGCCGGGTCGACCTGGGCGACCTGACCGACGAGCAGGTCGAGCGGATCGGCACGACGCTGATGGCGTTGGAGGAGCAGATGACCCAGCTCCGCGAGTACTTCGGCCTCGCCCCCGAGGACCTCAACCTGGACCTCGGCCCCCTGGGCCCGCTACTGCCCACCGACTGAGCGCGCCCGGCTCATCGCCGGGTGGCCGCGTACGCCTCCAGGTGGGCCAGCTGGACCGGGTCGAGGGAGGGGCGGACCCGGGTGCGGGCCGCCTCGACGTGTGCGGCGGTGACCGTGCTGGCCGCCAGCGACTCCCGCATGGCGGCGAGGGCCGCCTCGCGGATCAGGGCGGCGCAGTCGGCCGCGGAGAAACCGTCCAGCTCCGCGCCGAGCGCGGTCAGGTCCACGTCGGGCGCGAGCGGGACGCTCCGGGCCGCCGCCCGGAGGATCTCCCCCCGGGCCGGGCCGTCCGGCGGCGGCACGTACACGAGGCGTTCCAGCCGGCCGGGGCGGAGCAGCGCCGGGTCGACCAGCTCCGGCCGGTTGGTCGCGCCGACCACCACCACGTTGCGCAGCGCCTCCACCCCGTCCAACTCGGTGAGCAGCGCGGCGACCACCCGGTCGGTGGTGCCCCCGTCGGTGGCCTGGCCGCGGACCGGGGCGAGGGCGTCCACCTCGTCGAGGAAGACGAGGGTGGGGGCCGCCTCGCGGGCCCGGCGGAACAGCTCGCGGACGGCGCGTTCGCTCTCCCCGACCCACTTGGAGAGCAGCTCCGCGCCCTTCACCGACAGCACGTTGGCCCGGCCCGAGCCGGCCAGGGCGGTGACCAGGTAGGTCTTGCCGCAGCCGGGCGGCCCGTAGAGCAGCACCCCGCGCGGCGGCGTCACGCCCAGCCGGGCGAAGGTGTCCGGGTAGGTCAGCGGCCAGAGCACCGACTCGGTCAACGTCTGCTTGACCTCGTGCAGGCCGCCGACGTCGTCCAGGGTCACCGAGGCCAGCTCCAGCGTGGACGCGGCCATGGTGGTCGGCCGGACCACCTCCAGCGCGGCGGTGAGGTCGGCCATCGCCACGGTCGGCGTCTCCGCCGCCTTCTGCCGCAGCGCCGCCCGCACCCCGGCCTCGCGGACCAGCGCGGCCAGGTCGGCGGCGACGAACCCCGGCGTACGGGCGGCCACCTCGTCCAGCCGGACGTCGTCGGCCAGCGGCACCTGCCGGGTGAGCACGGTCAGCTGTTCCCGGCGCAGCGCCGGGTCGGGCAGCGGCACGGTGATCCGCAGCGAGAGCAGGTCCGGGGCGCGCAGCGCCGGGTCCACCGCCTCGGGACGCCCGGTGGTGCAGACCACCGCCGCGCCGGCCCGGACCGTCTCGGCGACCACCTGCCGGAACACGGTGGCCAGCGGACCGGGCTCGTCGGCCGGGGCGATCGCCTCCACGTCGGTGACCAGCAGCACGGCCGGACCGTTGGCGCGGACCGCCGCGGCGGCCTCGCGCAGCCGGCGGGCCGCGGCGTCGTTGCCCAGCGCGGCCAGCTCCGGGGCCCAGAGCGGGCGGACCCGGGCGCGGACCCGGGCGGCGACCGCGCGGACCAGCGCCGACTTGCCCGAGCCGGCCGGGCCGCCGATGAGCACGCCGAGCGAGACCGTGGTGCCGAGCCGGCCCAGGACCTCCCCGTGGTGGAAGCCGAGGTCGAGCAGTTCGGTCAGCTCCTCGGCCTGGGCCCGCAGCCCGGGCAGCTCGTCCACGTCCGGGGCGTCCTCGGGGCCGAGCAGGCCGTCGGCCGGCGCGGGTGCGGCCGGTGCCGCCGGGGCCACCTGGCCGGCCGGGCCGGAGCCGCGGGTGGCCGCGCCGTGCTCCCAGCCGACCACCGTGTCCATGGTGACCAGCGCGCCGGCCGCCGGCTCGGCCGCCACCACGCTGAGCAGGGTGCTGGTCCAGGCGTAGCCGACGGTGCTGGCGAGGCTGCGCCGGGCGGCCTCGACCAGGCCGCGCAGCGCGGCGTCGGGGAGCACGTCCTGGGGCAGCAGTGAGACGTCGTCCCCGGCGGTGACCACCTTGCCGAGCAGCGCGAGCCGGAGCATCTCCGGGGACACCGCGGCGACGACGCCGACCGGGCCGGCCAGGGTGACCCGGCGGGCCGGGGCCGCGGGCAGGGGGCTCACCGTGACCTGCCCGCCGTCGCGCAGGCCCAGGTTGCCGAGCAGCAGGTCGTCGGCGTAGAGCAGGGCAGTGCTCGCCGTCGGCTCGGCCGGGGCGGCGATGCCGGCGGTCACCCGGCGGCCGGCCAGCCGCACCGGGTCGCCGGGGCGCAGCGCCAGCGCGGTCAGCACCTCGGGGTGCAGGCGGACGACGCCGCGCCGGGCGTCCAGCGCCGCCGGCCGCAGGCTCGCGGTCAGGGTCAGGTCGGGTTCCGCCACGCGCCCGACAGTAGCCGCCGGCACCACGTCGTGCCGGTGGGCCGGCCGGCGGTGTCAGAGCGGGCCGGTGTCATCCAGGAGGGAGGGGTCGCGCCGGATCATCTCGGCCAGCCGGGCCGCCGGGTCGGTGGCCATCCCGTCCTGCCCGGGGGCCGGCACGGTCTTCGCCGACATGGGCCAGGCGGGCGGTGGCGCCGGTGCGGGCGCCGCGCCGACCGTCACCTCGGGGCCGGACCAGGAGACCCGCAACGGGTACGCCTGCCCGCCCCGCTCCACGCGCAGGGTGACGGCCAGTCCGGGGTGCTCGGCCACCACCCGGCGGACCGCCTCGGCCACCTCCTCGACCGGGTCCCGCTGCTCCGGCCGGTCGCCGCTCCGCAACCGGTACGCGCCGTGCCCCACCCGGCCGTCCACCGGCACGTGGCCCGGCCCGTCCGGCCCGTCCGGCCCGTCCGGCCCGGCCTCCCCGGCCTGCTCGCCGGGGAGCGGCGCCCGGCGGCGCAACGCCTCCTCGCGCCGCGCCAGCCGGGCCAGGGTCTCGTCCAGATCACCTCTCATCACGTCCACCCCTTCCGTGACCACGGGTCGAACCGACGGCGGTTCAGGACCCCTTTTCCCGGGTCGCCCGGTCCAGCGCCCGGTCCAGGACGACCAGCAGCGCGTCCCGAACGGAGAGCCGGTCCCGGGCGTCGAACTGCACCAGCGGCACGTGCTCGCCGATGGCCAGCGCCCAGCGGATCGACGGCAGGTCGAGGGTCAGCCGGCCGTCGAAGGCGTTCACCCCCACCGCGAACGGCAGCCCGGCCCGCTCGAAGAAGTCGATCGCCGGGTAGCAGTCGTCGAGCCGGCCGCTGTCGACCACCACCAGCGCGCCGAGCGCGCCCCGGGCCAGGTCGTCCCACATGAACCCGAAGCGGGCCTGGCCGGGCGTGCCGAAGAGGTAGAGCTTGAGGCTGCGGTCGATGGTGACGCAGCCGAAGTCCATGGCCACCGTGGTGCTGGTCTTCTCCGACCCCGCACCCGGGTCGTCGACGCCGATCCCAGCACTGGTCATCTGCGCCTCGGTGGTCAGCGGGGCGATCTCGGAGATCGCGCCCACCGTGGTGGTCTTGCCCACCCCGAAGCCACCCGCGATGAGGATCT